>JANLZT010000559.1:0-12506 GCA_031366465.1 Betaproteobacteria bacterium
CGGCGCAACGCCAGCGGCGCCAAGGCCGCCTTCGAGGAAGACCGGCTGATCCTGGAGGCGGTGCACCAGGGCATGAAGCACAAGACCACGCCGACCACCGGCCTGCTGCTGGATGCGGCCGCCAGCCGCTTTCGCCAGGGCTTGGCGCGGCTGATTGCGGTGGAAGCCGGCACTCAGGCGGATTCGCCAGCTATCGATTGAGTATGGTGGCCGGCTTCAGGCCTTGAGCCGCGGCTGGTACCGCCCGCTGCTGAAGGACGGCGGCAGGCTGGTGGCTGTTGTTTGGGCTTGATTGGCCGGCACCGGCTGCCGACCCGCTGCCGTCCTTCGGTCCACGATTTCGGACGGCGGCAATGCAGCGATTGCGGTCAGCCGTGGCGGCACCTTGAACTCACAGTCCTGCCTCACAGCGGTCTTCCATGCACCAGCGCCTTCGCCGGCCCGACGTCCGGTTTCATCCCGTTCGAGGTCGCAAAGCGGACGGCCGAAAGGCGATCTTGATCATTGACAACGGGCGTCTCCAGGCGCACAGCCGTGGTTCGGGGTGAGCACAGGGGTCGCCGACCTTTGACTTACCACGTAAGTCGAACTATGATGAAACCCGATTGTTCAGTCTGGGAACCAACATGTCGACGCTCCTAGTCTCCTCGAAAGGCCAGATCGTGTTGCCCGCCGAATTGCGGCGCCGGCTCGGTATGGGTGCAGGCGCCAGGATCGAGGTATTCGAAGAATCGGACGGGCTGAAGCTGCGCGTCGTACGTTCGGTCGCGACGGCCGACATGACCAGCATGGCGGGCCTGGTCAAGGCGCCAGCGCGCGGTGTTCCACGCCGCCTAGAGGATTTCGACCCTGCGTCGCTGCTGACCCGTTCGGAGCGCAGCAAGCCGTGAGGGCCCTGGATACCAACGTCCTGGCACGGTTCTTCGTCGATGATGCCGACGATGCACAGGCAGCCAAACAGCGGCCCGCGGCCGTCGCAGCGCTCGCCGAACGATCATTCGTCTCGGTGACCGTGTTGCTTGAACTGGAATGGGTCATGCGCGGGTTCTATGAACTGCCAACGCGGGACATTTCCCGCGTGTTGCGTGCGCTGGCGAGCATCAAGCACATCACGCTCGAAGATCGAGACGCTGTCCTGGTGGCGGTCGATGCGTTCGACAAAGGACTCGACTTCGCTGATGCGCTGCACCTGGCGCGCAGTTCGCGTGCTTGCGGATTCGCGACATTCGACCAACGACTGGCGAAGCGGGCAAAGGGTCTCGCGCTGACGCCGCCGGTGGAGTTGCTTGACTGAAGTGACTTCGGCGCCGCCGGTGGCCCGGGAGTGGAAGTTGCTCGGCAAGAAGGCCGATCCCGGCAGAGCTCAGGCGTGGTCCACCGCGAAGGCAACATCGACCGTGCGACTGCTCCCGGGCGGCGAGTCCATGGGAACGGCCGGCGGGCATCGACCCTCAGCAGACCACCGCCGCCGAGCTATGCCGACATTCCTGGACGTCGCCATCACAGGGCCCAGGCGGCGTTCAATTCCTCGGACTGTTGACGAGAACCGCAGCCGCAAGGTCTTCGAGCGCAGTACCCACGGACTTGAACACTGTCCGCTCGATCAGGCCGCAACGACCGCCGACCTCGCCTCGGCAGAGGCTCGCAAGCGTTCCCCGCACGCTTTCATGATCGAAAACGCCTCGCGATAGCGGCCCGAGGAGGTCCCCGCTCTTGGCCAAGGCCTCCTGGGTGTCGATGTAGAAGCCTGCGGCCCGAAAACACGCGTCGTCGGCCTCGCGCATGGCCGGGGTGAAGCTGCCGATGAGGTCGAGGTGGCTGCCCGGACGCAGCCACTTCCCCTTGACTACCGGCTCGGTGGACAAGGTCGCGCAGCTGATGATGTCGGCCTCGGCGGCAGCACCCTCGAGCGACGGTGCCACTCGGGCATTGAGGCCCTGCCTGCGCCACCGCGCGGCCAGAGCCCTGGCGGCCTCCGGCCGCCGCGTCCACACGCTCACACGTTGGATAGGGCGCACGGCAGCAAACGCTGCCGGCAACAGCACGGCCACCCGACCGGCGCCGACCACCAGCAGATGCCGGGCGTCCGGACGCGCCAGGTAGGACGCGGCCAATGCCGACGCAGCCGCGGTGCGCCGCGCGGTGACGGTGTCGCCGTCGATCAGCGCCAATGACCGTCCGGTCGCACCGTCGTGCAGCAGCACAGTGGAATGAAGGCCCGGCAAGCCGATTGCTGAGTTGCCGGGCGCGATGTTGACGATCTTCACCGCATACGGCCCGCCTGCCACCCAGGCCGGCATGATCAGTGAGGTCATGCCATCGGCGGGCTGGTGCACGTGCCGCTGCGGTACCACGCAGCCGCCGGCGAAGAGCGCCCGCAAGGCTTCAATGAGGCGGTCGAACGGCAGGGCGGCCGCAGTGGCCCGAGCGCCGACGATCTTCATCGGAAGCTCGCCAGCAGATGCTGGTCTCGGTGTTGGCGATGCCCTTGGTCAGGCGCACGCGCTCGAGCACCTGCGACAGCTCGGCCATGTTCTTGGCACGCAGTTCGGCCAGCAGGTCCCAGCGCCCATTAGTGTCGTGCAGGCTTTCGACCCCCGGCTCGCCCAGCAGGCTGGCCACCACGGCCCGGGTCTGGTTGCCGTCGACACGCACGCCCATCCAGGCGCGGATGCAGTCGGGCTGCGCGTCGGGCCGCAGGCGCAGGCTGTAGCCGACGATGACCTGGCTGTCTTCGAGCTTGCGAAGCCGGTTCCCGATCGTGCCGCGCGAGACACCGAGCTTGGCCGCCAGCGTCGCAATCGACGTGCGCGCGTCCTTGCGCAGCATCGCGATCAGCTATCGATCAATGTCGTCCATGGCGGTGCGTCCTTGGGTCCGTTGGTCAGCGCGGCGCTAGCACATCCAGCGCGGAGAAGCGCGCGGCCCCCTCCACGAGTTGCCCCACCGCCAGGCAGCGGTCCTCGCGGAAGCGCGCGGCCACAATCTGCACGCCCGCCGGCAGCGCGCCGGCCATGCCCGTGGGCACCGACAGCGCCGGCAGGCCCATCATCGCTGTGCCCAGCAATGGGCTTTGCGCCGCCAGCAGGCGATGCACGCACTCGGGATCGCCGACGTCGGCATCCACCGCGAACTGGCGCTGCCAGCTCACCGGCATCAGCAGCACGTCGTGGCCGCCGGCATCGGGTTCGAGCATCACGGCCCAGTCACGACAGATGTTGAAGCGCCGCATCTGTGCTTCCATCAGCCCGTTGGCATCCAGTGGCGCCAGCCCGCTCAGGTAGCCGCGCATTGCCGAGCGCACCCCAGCGTCGCCCAGGGCCTCGACCGCAGGCAGGCCGCTTCGGCGCATGTCGTCCATCACCAGTTGGCGCCACAGGTGTGCACCTTCCTCGAAGTGCGGTGGGTCCAAGTCCTGCACATCGCACCCTGCGGCGGCCAGCCACTGTGCGGCCTGGTCGATCGCGGCCACCACGCTGGGGTCGGCGTCGTAGGCCGCATGGCGCTTGAAGACAGCCACCCGCAGCGGCCGGTTCGAGGCCGGATGTTCCAGCGGCGCCGGCGTCCATTGCGGATCGAAGGGGCTGCCCTGCGACATCACCTGCAGCGCCAGCCGCGCGTCGCGCACGCTGCGGGTCAGCGGGCCTTGAACCGACATCATCTGGTTGGTGATCACGCGGTTCGGCGCGCTGGCCTTGTACGAGGGGACGCGGCCTGGCGTGGTGCGCAGGCCCACCACGCCGCAGGCCCAGGCCGGATGGCGGATCGAGCCGCCGTAGTCGTTGCCGTGCGCGATCGGGCCCATGCCCATTGCCACCGCAGCCGCTGCGCCGCCGCTCGATCCGCCGGGCGTCACCGACGGGTCGAAAGGGTTGAGCGTGCGCCCGTGCAGGTCGTTGTCGGTGAACCAGCGCACGCTGAAGGCGGGCGTGTTGCTGCGCCCGACGACCACCGCGCCGGCGCCGCGCAGGTGCGCCACCAACGGCGAATCAAACTTGGCGATGTTGTCCTTGGCGGCGACGATGCCATCGGTGGTGGCATGGCCGGCCGTGTCCACGTTGACCTTGATGGTGACCGGCACGCCGTGCAGCGCCCCCGGTGCCAGGCCGGCAGCCAGCGCGCGGTCGGCCGCATCGGCGGCGGCCAGTGCCTGCTCGGCCATGACCTCGGGCAAGGCGTTGATGCGCGGGTTGACCTCGGCGATGCGCGTGAGCACGCTGGCCGCTGCCTCGCGGGCGCTCACCTGCCGCGTGCGGATGCGGCCGGCCAGTTCGACGGCGCCCAGGCGCCAGAGTGATTCGGACATGCCAGTCTCCAGTGGGTGGTTGGTGTTCACTGCTGCGGCTGCAGATTGATCGACTTGGCGATGGCTTGGTAGCGCGCGATCTCCGCCTGGTAGATGCGGTCAAGCTCGGCCAGTGAAAGGGCAGGCACGATGATGTTGCCAGTGCTCTCAAACGCCTGCCGCGTCTGCGGGTTGGCCATGGCGTCGTAGAGCGCCTTGTTCAAGCGCTGCGCCACGTCGTCCGGCGTGTTGCGCGGCACCTGCACACCGGCCCAGGAATCGAACTCGAAGCCCGCCAACCTGGGGTGCGACGCCAACGCGTCGATCTGCGGGAATTTCGGCAGCGGCTTGGCCGTCGCCAGGCCAATGGCCTTGAGCTTGCCGTCGGCGATGGTGGCCGGGATGGGGCCGGCGAAGATCGTGAACATCAGGTCCACCTGGCCGCCCATCAGGTCACCCATGGCGGGTGCCGAGCCGCGGTACGGCACATGCACAAACTCGGAGCCCGTGGCCTGCGCCAGCTTCTCGGCCACCAAGTGGAACATGCTGCCCGGGCCGGTGTTGGCCATCGTCAGCGGCTTGCCCTTGCGCTGGGCCACGAGCGCGAGCAATTCCTCGATGTTGTTGGCCGGCAGGTCCTTGCGCGCCAGCAGCACCAGGGGTGCCTTGACGAGCTGGGCCACCATGCGCAGGTCGGTGGGTTTGTACTTCACCGTGGCCAGCGTCAGCGGCGGGATGATCAGCTCCAGCGGGCTGCCCAGCAGCAGCGCATGGCCGTCGGTCCCGGACAGCATCTTCTGCACGCCCAAAGCGCCGCCGACCCCACCGATGTTCTCGACGATCAGCGTCTGGCCCAGGGCCTTCTGGGTGTCGTTCTGGATCTGGCGGGCCACGAAGTCCGACGGGCCACCTGCGGGCCATGGCACGACCAGCGTGACCGGCTTGGTCGGCCAGGCCTGTGCAAGTGCCGCAGAAGCGGCCAGGGTCAGGCCGGCCACCAGGGCGGCGACCTGGGCTGTCACTTGGGCTGTACTACGCAGGGAGAGCTTGTTCATCGCGGATGTCCTTCAGGGGTTGGGTGCTGTCACTCAGGAACCGTTCGGCCAGCAGCGCCCAGTAGGCGGCGCCGAGGGCCACGTTGTCGTCGTTGAAGTCGTAGCCGGGGTTGTGGACCATGCAGCCGCCGGGTCCATCGCCATTGCCGATCAGCAGGTAGCTGCCGGGGCAGTGCTCGAGCATCACGGCGAAGTCTTCGCTGCCCGTGAAGGGCTGGCATTGCGGCATGACCTGGTCCGCCCCCACGAGTTCGACGGCCACATCGCGGGCCAACTGCGTGGCCACCGGGTCGTTCACGAGGACGGGGTAGTCGCGCCGGTAGTCGATGCGCGCCTGCACGCCGAAGCTCTCGGCCTGCAACTGCACCAGCGAGCGGATGCGCTGCTCCAGCAGGTCGCGCACGTCGGCGTCGAGCGCTCGCACGCTCAAGTCCAGCCTGGCGGTCTGCGGGATCACGTTGTTGGCCTGACCGGCATGGAAAGCCCCCACCGTGACAATAGCGGTGTGCTGTGGATCGACGTTGCGCGAGACGATGGTCTGCAGCGCCGAGACGATGGCCGCGCCGGCCACGATGGAGTCGCTGGCCCGGTGGGGCATGGCGCCGTGGCCGCCCACGCCTTCCAGTGTGATCACCACGTCGTCGGACGAGGCCATCATGGGCCCGTCCCGAAACGCAAACCGGCCTTGTGCAATTCCCGGCATGTTGTGCATCGCGAAGATCGCGTCGCAGGGGAAGTGCTCGAACAGCCCTTGCTCGATCATCAGCCTTGCACCGCCCGGGTGCTCTTCGGCGGGCTGGAAGATCAGATGCAGCGTGCCGGAGAAGCTGCCCGCTTCGGCCAGATGTTTGGCCGCGGCCAGCAGCATGGCGGTGTGCCCGTCATGGCCGCAGGCATGCATCACGCCTTCATGGGCGCTGGCCCAGGGCTTGCCGGTGGCTTCTTGCAGCGGCAGGGCGTCCATGTCGGCGCGCAGACCCAGGCGCCGAGGGCCGGCGCCACGGCGCAGGGTGCCGACGACACCGGTGGTGGCCAGGCCGCGATGGACCTGATAACCCCAGGCCTGCAGGCAGTCGGCGATGCGCTGTGAGGTGCGCACCTCGTGCAGCCCCAGCTCCGGATGGCGATGCAAGTCGCGGCGCAGCGCGACAAACTCGTCGGCACCGGCTTGCAGGGAATGGATCAGGGGGTGGGGCATGGCGGGAGGGGTTGGTGAAGCCGAATCCTAGGGAGCCGGGAGGCAATCGCATAGACGATATCTTTTGAGCATGAACGCTTGTGGTTGTCACACTAGGCCTGCGTGCACAGGCACAATCGAATCGCTCGTGAGGTTTAAACCGTCAATTTGTGCCGATCCGCCAAACCGCTTGCAGCAACCCGATGAGCGTAGATCTCAAATTCCTGACTGTTTGGTTGTCTCGCTGGCTTTCGCCATGAAGCTCCATCAGTTCGAGTCCCTGGTAGCCGTTGTGGAATACGGCGGCATCCGCGCAGCGTCGCGGGCGCTCAATGTGTCGCAGGCCGCAGTGACGAAGTCGATGCGCCTGCTGGAAGACGAGGCCGGCGCGCCGCTGCTGATCCGCCGGACGCGCGGCGTGGCCCTCACCGACGCCGGCCAGCGGCTGCTGGCGCGTGCACGCGTCATCACCCGCCAGGTGGCTCTGGCACGCGAGGACCTGCGCCAGGCCGGCGGCGACGACGCCGGCACGCTGCGCGTGGGCCTGACACCATTCCTCAACTTCACCGCGTTGGGCGAGACCTTCAGCTGGTTCCGCCAGCGCTACCGCAACGTGGAGCTGCAACTCATCGAAGGCCTGGTGATGCGGGTGCTGCCCAAGCTGCGCGACGGCACTCTGGACATCGCGGCGGTGGCGGCCGACGTGGGCGAGATCGAGGGCGACGAGTTCATCGCCCGGCGACTGCTGCGTGCGCCGCAGCAGATCGTCGTGCGCGAGGGCCACCCGGTTTTGCGCAACCCGGATGCGCGGGCGCTGACCGCGCTCGAATGGGTGCTGACGCAGCCGATCACGGGTGCCGGCCAGCCCCGCATCGACGCCATGTTCGCGCTGGCCGGCGCGGCCCCACCCACGCGCGTGGTGGTCTGCGAGACGCTGGCGGCGATGTCCATCCTGCGCCACTCGGATGCGGTGAGCATCTTCCCCGAGCCGCTGCTGGGGCACCCCGAGACACGCGGCATCGTGGCCATCGCCAACGCCCCGTTCAGCCCCAGCGACATCGAGTTGCTGCTGCTGACGCAGCCCGACGTGCCCCTGACGCCCGCGGCCGAGCATTTCGCGCACTGCCTGGCCAGCGTGTGCGGCGCCAAGGCGGGCGGGCGCGCCTGACCGCCGGCGCCCGCATCAGCCGAGTGTCATCAGGCTCGCATTGCCGCCAGGCCGCGGCCATGGCCAACGCGCAGCAGCGCCTCGGCCAGGCCCGCCAGCGCGCCTCCTCTCGCGCACGCTGCGGGCAATCTGCAGCGCCAGTGGTCTTGCCGCGGCAGCCTGCGGCACGGTCTGGCCGACAGTGGGGGACAGCGCTTGGTGATCGGCTCGATCAGACGATTTCAGCCGTGCCGCACACCGGCGCCGCAGCCTGGGCCGCGGCCGGCTTCGGCTCGTCGCGCAGCACGCCGAACAGGTTCTTCGGGTCTGCGGCTTCGGGCACCAGTTCGACGACCTCGCCGATGCCGAGTTCGGTCGCCACATCGCGCATGAAGGTCATCGCCGAATAGTCCTCGAGCGCGAAACCGACCGAGTCGAACACCGTCACCTGCGCTGTGCCGGTGCGGCCGGGCGCCTGACCCGACAGCACGCGCCAGAACTCGGTCACCGCGAAGTCGGCCGGCATCTGCTGGATGTCGCCCTCGATTCTGGTCTGCGGCTCGAATTCCACGAACACGCTGGCCGCTTCCAACACGCCGCGGTGCAGCTCGGTCTTGCCCGGGCAATCGCCGCCCACGGCATTGACGTGCATACCGGGCTCGATCATCTCGGGCGTCAGAACCCGAGCGGCCAATGCCGACATGGCAGCGGTGCGGATAGCGGTGGTCAGCGTTAGTTCGGACAGCAGGCGCGGCGCGCCGGTGGCCACGTCGGCCAGCACGCCAAAGGCCATCACCGTGGGCAGGCCGTGGCGGTGGTTGGTCGGGTGGCCGTTGACGTACTTGAAGGCAAACTGCGCGGCGTCGGCGATCGGCATCAGCTCGATCACGCCCACCTCTGAGTGGCTGGCCACACGTGCGGTCTTGTCGAATTCGTTCCAGCGCAGGTAGTCGGCCTCGATGCGCTCGGCGACGCCGGCGATGCAGGCCGAGAGGCCTTTGCGCCGCACGAGGGCGATCAGGTGGCGAGCGCTCAGGTAGACGGTCTTGGGGTAGCGGGGCTGGTGGGACACGGTCGGCTTCCTTGGTTCAGGGATGCCGCCAGTCTCGCGGTAGGCCGCGTCAATGTGAAGCGACCAGGTTGCAGCGTTCTGCTGCGCCGGCTGGCGATCCGACAGCAAGGGCTGGCGCTGTGCCCAATGGGTCATGACAAGCTGCCACTGCCCCATCGTCAGGCAGGTTTCGAGCGCCTTGTAGAACGTCGCGTCTTGGCCGACAGTGCGCCTACGCTGCTGTGCCAGTAAGCTGCCCGTCGACGCAGTGGTTAACCCGACCACGACAACGTGGCGATGTCCCGCCGTCGTGCCGTCGCGCCGTAGCCGAATTGGTTTGGTCCACTTTGTAGGCTCGCTTCAGCCCTACCGCCGGGCTGCCGTGTTCTGCAAGAATCAGGGTCTACCCCTTCACTCGCCACCGGAAGCCGCATGCAACACGTCCACGCCAACGGCCTTGACTTTGCGTACCTGGAGCAGGGCAGCGGTCCCCTGGTGCTGATGCTGCACGGCTTTCCGGACACGGCTCACACCTGGAGCCACCAGATGCCCGCGCTGGCCGCAGCAGGCTACCGCGTGGTGGCGCCCTTTCTGCGCGGCTACTACCCCACGGCTATTCCGGCCAATGGCTACTACGACAAGGCCACGCTGGTTACCGACGTGGCCGCGCTCATCCGCGCACTCGGCGGCGGCGAGCCGGTGCACCTGGTGGGTCAGGACTGGGGTGCCATCGTTTCGTATGCGGTGCTGGCGGCCTTTCCGCTGCTAGTGTGCCGCGCGGTGGTGATGGCGGTGCCGCACCCGGCCGAGGTGGCCAGGAGCATGCTCAACCCGAAGCATGTGCACCGGTCCTTTCACTGGTGGTTCTTCCAGCTTCCGGGCCTGCCTGAGCGGGCGCTGCTGGACAACGACGCCGCCTTCATCGACTACCTGTGGACCTACTGGACCAGCCCCGGCCATGAAGACGCCGCCCACATTGCCAGCATCAAGGCCATGCTGGCGCAGCCCGGCGTGCTGACCGCCACCCTGGGCTACTACCGCGCCATGCTGGACACCACCAAGGGCGACCCGGCCCTGGCCGAACTACGCCTGCTGATGGAGCGCCTCATTGCCGTGCCCACCTTGGCCCTGTGCGGCGCCGACGACCTGCGCGCCGAACTCATGACAGACCAGGGCAGATATTTCACCGGTGAGTACCGTTATGAAGCGGTGGCGGGTGCCGGGCACTTTTTGCAGCGCGAGAAGCCGGCACAGGTAACCCGGCTGGTGCTGGAGTGGCTGGAGAAGTAATGCGCAACATCACAGCATCCCATCGCACGCATCGAGCACATGGTCTTGCCTGAATGCGATGGTGCCTCATGGCCAGGCCCTGCAAGCGAACTTTCATGTGACACTTGGCAATCATCTTGACCCAGGCAGTCATGGTGGCGAAAGAGAGTGGTGGTTGTGGGTGGTCCAGCGCAGTCCGCAGCCTGCCATGGGGTCAGGCGCGATGCGCCAGCAGCAGGTGCAGAGGCCTCACGCCTCGTCCCAGTCCCGCCAGGCCACCGGATGCTCGCTGCGGTAGTGGTTGACGGCGCTGCCCACCGTCGGCTCAAAGTGGTCGGCACCGATTTGGATCAGCAGGCCGTAGTGGGCCAGCCGGTCCTTCACCGGGCCTTTGAGGCCGGCAAAGTGCAGGGCCACGCCCTGTCGCAGCAGTTCATCGTGGAGTTGGTCCAGCGATTCGGCCGCCGTGATGTCGATGTCGCTGATGGCATCTGCCGCCACGATCAGCCACACCGGTGGCGTGGGCGACGCAGCCACTGCCTGCAGCACCTGGTGGCGGAAGATCTCGGCATTGGCAAAGAACAGTGGCGCGTCCCAGCGGAAGATCACCAGCCCTGGCACATGCCGGCCCTCGGGGTGGCGCTGCGCATCGTGGAAGCCCTTGCGCCCGTCCACTCGCACCAGGGTGGCAAAGTGCGGATGCCAGGTGTTCCACACCAGCACCAGCAGGGCCAGCACGATGGTGATGACGATGCCCTCGATCACGCCGACGAAGGCCACGCCCAGGAAGCTGCTGAGCGACAGCCCGAACTCCATGCGCCGCAGCCGCCATAACGCGGCCATGCCGCGTACATCGGCAAAGGCCAAGCAGGCGTAGATCACCACCGCAGCCAGCAGCGCGCCCGGCAGGTGGCGCAGCAGGCCCGGCGCCCCCAGCAGCAGGCCGGCAATCACCGCCGCAGCCACCAACCCGGTCACCTGTGACCGGGCCCCGGCCGATGCGGCTACCGGCGTGCGCGATGCGCTGCTGCTGATCGGAAAACCCTGGAACAGGCCGGTCACGATGTTGGCCAGGCCCAGCGCGCGCATCTCCTGGTCCTGGTCCACGGCCTGGCCGCTGCGCAGCGCCATCGCGCGCGACAGCACGCTGGTGTCGGCAAAGGACAGCAGCGCGATCATCGCCGCGCCCGGCAGCAGGGCCTTCACATCGGCCCAGTCCAGCGGCGGCAGGGCCAGGGCCGGCAGGCCCTGGGGCAGCGGGCCCAGCACCGCCAGCCCGGTGCGCCCGCCCAGGTCCAGCGCGGCGCTCAGCGCGGTCACCAAGGCCATCACCAGCAGCACGGCCGGCCAGCCCGGCCGCCAACGCCGCAGCGCCAGCAGCAGGGCCAGGCTGCCCAACCCCACCACTGCTGCCACCGGCTGCACCTGGCCGCCGGCCAGGCCCTGCCACAGGCCGTGCAGGCGCGCCGGCAGGCCGTCGGTGGGCACCGCAAAACCCAGCAGCTTGGGGCATTGCCCGACGATCACCGTCAGCGCAATTGCATTCATGAAGCCGATGCAGATCGGCTTGGACAGCAGGTCGGCCATCATGCCCAACCGTGCCAGGCCCATCAGCAGCAGGCAGCCGCCCGACAACAGCGCCAGCAGGCCGGCCAAGCCCACGGCGCGCTCGGGGCTGCCACCGGCCAGCGGCAGGATCACGGCGGCGATCACCGCCGACAGCGTGGAATCGGGCCCCAGCACCAGCACCCGGCTGGGGCCGAACAGCGCATAGACGATCAGCGGCAGCAGGGTGGCGTACAGGCCGTGGATGGCCGGCAGGCCCGAGGCCTCGGCATAGCCCATGCCTACCGGCACCAGCAGGGCCGACAGCACCAGGCCCGCCACCACGTCGCCGCCCAGCCAGTAGCGCGGGTAGCGCAGCAGCCCGTGCAGGCCGGGCGCCCAGCGCTGCAGCCACCCTACGCCGGGCAAGCCATCAGACGATGGTGAAACCGCCATCCACCGTGTGGGCATGGCCCGTGACGAAGGACGCCCCGGCCGAGCACAACCACAGCACCACCGCCGCCACCTCCTCGGGCTGGCCGATGCGGCCGATCGGGTGCAGCGCGGCCATGCGCGCCGGCACGCCGGGGTCGGCGTCCACCCAGCGCTGCACCATGGCGGTCTGGATCACGCCCGGGCAGACCGCGTTGATGCGGATGTTCTGCTTGGCGAATTCGGCGGCGGTCGAGCGGGTCAGCCCGACCACCGCGTGCTTGGTGCCGGCATAGGTGGCCCGGCGCGGCGCGCCGTTCAGCCCGGCCACTGAGGCGGTGTTGACGATGGCGCCGCCGCCCTGGGCCTCCATCTGCCGCAGCTCATGCTTGAGGCACAGCCAGACGCCCTTGACGTTGACGGCCATCAGGCGGTCGAACACCGACTCGTCGCAGTCGGTGATGCGGCCGGTCTCGATCTCGATGCCGGCATTGTTGAAGGCGCAGTCGAGCCGGCCAAAGGCGGCCACGGTGGCGGCCACCAGC
>JANLZT010000568.1:0-14070 GCA_031366465.1 Betaproteobacteria bacterium
CCGATCAGCCGCCGGGATGCCGACGGCAACACCTACCAGCGCCGCCCGCTGGACGACGGCAGCACGCATGAGGTGCTGAAAAACTACCCGACGCGGGCCAGCGCGCTGCAGGCCCTGGGCCCGCAGGCCGGTGACGTGCAATGGACTCTGCATCCGCACTACTGGCTGCTGCGCTACCGCCTGGGCCGGGCATGACCCGCGCCGCCACGCCACCACTTCCCTGATCGCCCTCGACCGCCACCGCACACAGCATGCAAACCGCCCTCGCCCCCCAATACCAAGGCACGCCCGACGGCCAGGCGGCCGAGGCCATCCTGCGCAAATGCGTGCACTGCGGCTTCTGCACCGCCACCTGCCCCACCTACCAGTTGCTGGGCGACGAGCTGGACGGCCCGCGCGGGCGCATCTACCTGATGAAACAGGTGCTGGAAGGCGCCGCGCCCACCCGGGCTACGCAACTTCACCTCGACCGCTGCCTGACCTGCCGCAACTGTGAAACCACCTGCCCCAGCGGCGTGCAATACGGCCACCTGGTGGAGATCGGCCGCAAGCTGGTGGATGCGCAAGTCGAGCGGCCTGTGGCCGAGCGGGCGGTGCGCTGGCTGCTCAAGGAGGGCCTGACCTCGCCGCTGTTCGGCCCGGCGATGGCGGCGGGCAAGCTGCTGCGACCGCTGCTGCCGGCCGCGCTGCAGGACAAGGTGCCCGGCGCCGCGCCGCCCCGCGCCCATGCCTGGCCCACGCGCGCGCATGCCCGCAAGGTGCTGATGCTGGCCGGCTGCGTGCAGCCGGCGATGCTGCCCAACATCAATGCCGCCACCGCCCGGGTGCTGGACGCCGCCGGCATCCAGGCCCTGGTGGCCCCCAAGGCCGGCTGCTGTGGCGCGATCCGCAGCCACCTCAATGACCAGGGTGGTGGCCATGACGACATGCGCCGCAACATCGACGCCTGGTGGCCGCTGGTCAGCGCCGGCACGGTGGAGGCCATCGTGATGAATGCCTCGGGCTGCGGCGCCACCGTCAAGGACTACGGCCATGCGCTGGCCCATGACCCGGCGTATGCCGACAAGGCGCTGCGGGTGACTGAATTAACGCGCGATCTGAGCGAGCTGCTGCCCGACATCGTGGCCGCGCTGCAACCCAGCCTGACGCGCACCCAGCCCGGCAAGCTGGCCTTCCATCCGCCCTGCACCTTGCAGCACGGCCAGCAGTTGCGTGGCGGCGTCGAGGCCGGCCTGCGCGCGCTGGGCTTCGAGGTGGCGGTGGCGGTCAACGACAGCCATCTGTGCTGCGGCTCGGCCGGCACCTACAGCGTGCTGCAGCCGGCCTTGAGCCACCAGTTGCGCGACCGCAAGCTGGTCAACCTGGCCGAGCTGCAGCCCACTGCCATCGTCTCGGCCAACATTGGCTGCATCCAGCACCTGCAGAGCGGCACGGCCACGCCGGTCAAGCACTGGGTGGAGGCGCTGGACGATGCGCTGCAGGCGCTGGCCACGCCCTGACCGATCACCAGCGCCCGGCCGGGGTCAGTGCGGCGGCATCGTCGCCTCTGGCAGCGTCTGGGCCCGCTGCCGCAGCGCCCACACCACACCCGCCACCAGCAGCAGCACGCCGACGCCGGTGAGCAGCGGCGGCCGTGTGCCGCGCAGCAACAGCGCGTAGCCCAGCGCCGACAAGGTCTCGAAGACGATCAACTGGCCCGCCAGCGCGGTGGGCAGGCGCTGGCTGGCCTCGTTCCAGCACAGCGTGCCCAGCCAACTGGCCAGCAAGCCGATGGCCAGCATCAGGCCGACATACACCGCCGGCCGCGGCCCCAGCGGCAGCGCCAGCGGCTGCTGGCTGAGGCTGGCCCAGGCCCAGAACCCGGCAAAGCCCAGCAACGCCAGCGGTAGCGTGGCCAGCCCCTGGGCTGTTGCCCAGGCGCGCGGGCTGCGGTCGGGATGGGCCCGCAGCCAGTCGGCATTGCGGATCGGGTACCAGGTCCAGCAGGCCACCGCCCCCAGCGCCAACAGCCCGCCCAGGCCGTAGTTGGCCAGGTCGGCGGCTGGGTCGGCGCTCAGGCGGGCCAGCTCCGCCTGGTTGACACAGGTGATGCCGGCGGCGATCAACCCAAGCGACGGCGCCAGACTGGCCCAGGGCAGCCGGCCGTCGCGGCCGGCATCGCGCAGATGGCTGCTGATCGCGATCACCACCGGCAGGCTGCCGATGATCATGGTCGGCAGCGGCCCGCCGGCCCGGGCGATGGCGCTGGCCAGGAACAGGTAGTAGACGATGTTGCCCACCAACCCCAGCTTGAGCGCCTCGGCCCAGTCGGCCCGGCTGAGCTGGCGCAGCCGCAGCCGGTCCAGCCAGCCCAGCGGCAGCGCGATCAGGCCGAAGGCGATGTAGCGGCCAAAGCTCTGCATCGCCGCCGGGTAGTCGGGCAGCAGCAAGGGGCCGATGAACACGCCGCCCCACATCAGGCCGGCGGCCAGCGCAAACAAGCATCCGATCCACATCCGCCAAGGGTAAGGGCTGGGCTACCGGCCGCGCCAGCGTCTACCATGCCGGCATGAAACTGAAGCGTCGAAGCCTGCTGGGCCAGGGCCTGGCCACTTGCGGCCTGCCCTGGCTGGGGCTGGGTTTGGGGCTGGGTGCGGGGCAGGTCATGCCCGCTCTTGCCGCCACCGCGCCGCTGGCCGGCCCCGCCCTGCCCAGCCCTGCCGCCCAGGCCCTGCAGGCGCTGTTCGAGCGCTACTGGGACGACACCGCCCGCCTGATCCCCGAGTGGGCCACCTACCGGGGCGACCACCGCTACGGCGACCGGCTGTCGGATGTGTCGCTCGAGGCCGTGGCCGCGCTCGACGCCCAGGGCGCACGTTGGCTGGCCGAGGCCCGCGCCATCGCGCCCGATAGCTTGTCGGCCACCGACCGCGTCTCACGCGAGATGTTCATCCATGACCTGGAGGCCGAGCAGCGCCTGCTGGCCTTTGAGGGCTGGCGCAGCCTGTCGCTGGGCTCTTTGTGGGGCATGCAGACGGCACTCGCCGGCCTGCTGCAGGCCAGCCCGGTGGACACCGAAGCCCAGGTCGAGCAGATGCTGGCACGGCTGGCCGCCTACCCCCGGCGCATGGCCCAGGAGATCGCCCGGCTGGAGCGCGGCCTGGCGCTGGGCTGGGTGTCACCGCGCCCGGTGTTGCAGCGCTCGCTGGCGCAGCTGGACGGGCAACTGGCGCCGGCCTTGCGGCAGGGGCCCTTCTTTGAGCCCTTCCGGCGCCTGGGCCGCGGCATCCCGGAGGCCAGGCGTGCGGCGCTGCAGGCTGCCGCCGAGGCCGCGATCGGGGCCCAGGTGCTGCCCAGCCTGCAGCGCCTGCGGGCCTTCATCGTGGATCGCTACCTGCCTGCCGCGCCCGAGTCCGGCGGCCTGGGCGGGCGCCCAGGCGGTGCCGCGCTGTATGCCGAGCTGGTGCGCCAGCGCACCACCACCGCGCTGAGCCCGGCCCAGATCCACCAGTCCGGGCTGGATGAGCTGGCGCGCCTGCACCGCGAAATCGCCAAGGTGATGGCCGAACTGAAGTTCAGCGGCACTTTCAGCGCTTTCGTGGCCCGGCTCAACCAGCCCGGCTATTTCTACCCCGATGCCACCGCCATGCTGGAGGCTTACCGCGCCACCGCCAAGCGGCTGGACCCCGAGATGCCCAGGCTGTTTGCCGAGCTGCCGCGCTCGCCCTACGGCGTGCGGGCCATGCCCGACCACCTGGGGCCCGGCGCGGCCGACACCTACAGCGCGGCGTCGGACGACGGCCGCCAGCCTGGCTGGTACAACGCCAACACCCAGGCCTTTGGCCGCCGTGCCAAGTGGGCCTTGCCCACCCTGGTGGCCCACGAGACCGTGCCCGGCCACCACTTGCAGATCGCGCGGGCACGCGAGCTGGGCCAGTTGCCGGCCTTCCGCCGCAATGGCGGCTACACCGCTTACAGCGAGGGCTGGGCGCTGTACGCCGAGACCCTGTGCGACGAGATCGGCTTCTACAGCACGCCCGAGGACCGCTTTGGCTACCTGCAGGCCCAGGCCTTGCGGGCCGCCCGGCTGGTGGTCGATACCGGCCTGCATGCGCTGGGCTGGACCCGCCAGCGCGCCATCGACCTGATGGTGGAACAGGTCGGCGAGAGCCCGGTCTTCATCGCCAGCGAGGTCGACCGCTACCTGTCCCTCCCCGGCCAGGCCCTGGCCTACAAGGTCGGCCAGCTGCACATCCTGGCGCTGCGCGAGCGTGCCCGCCAGGCACTGGGGCTGCGCTTCGATCTGCGCCGTTTCAACAACGCGGTGATCGACCAGGGCGCCCTGCCGCTGGATGTGTTGAGCGCACTGATCGACGGCTGGATCGACAGCGGCGGCTGACCGGCCGGTCAGCCCAGCCCGGCCGCTCGCCGCGTCGGATTCGCGCCAGACGCCGAAAACGCGTCCAACCCCCCACGGATGGGGGCCTGGGCCGCGGCACATCCCTGAATTGCAGGTCCACGTTTTCATCATTTTTATCTAAACTGCAATTTAAGCCCGCCATCCCGCAGCGGGTTTCACTTTTGCGCTTTGGAGCCAAACCATGAAACGACGTCTCTTCCTGGCCCAGGCCAGCGCCGCATCGGCCACCCTGGCCCTGGCGCCCGCCGCGCAGGCCGCCTACCGCGGCCCGTCGGTGGTGATCGGCTGGAACAAGGTGCTGACGGCGGCGATTGCCGCCAATGCGCTGGGCCCGACCGTGGCGGCGCGGGCCATATCGATGGTCTACGAGGCGGTCTACAACGCCTGGGCCGCCTACGACTGGCGCGCCGATTTCACGCTGAAGGGCCTGAAAAAGCAGCCCTGGCGGGAGTCTGACGAAGCCTGGCAGTCGATCGCGGTGAGCAACGCTGCCGCCACCGTGCTGCTGGACCTGTTCCCGGCCCAGGCCGCCACCATCACCCAGGCGCTGGCCGACCTGACCGATGACCTGCCCACCTGGCACCACTTTGCCGACAAGGCCGCCAAGAAGGGCGAGAAGGCCGGCAAGTTGTTGCTGAAAGCTCGCCACGATGATGGCAGCAACCAGCTCGGTGACCTGGCGCCAGGCGCCTACAGCGACACCAGCGGCTACCAGCCGGTCAACGGCCCCGACAGCGTGATCGATCCCACCCGCTGGCAACCGCTGCGCATCACCACTGCTGCCGGCGTGACCTCGGTGCAGAAGTACCTGACCCCGCATTGGGGTGAGGTGCGGCCGTTTGCGCTGGCCTCGGGCTCGGTCTACCGGCCCGCCCTGGGCCAAGCCGCGCCGACCATGGCCGAGATGGACCAGCTGATCAACTTCAGCGCCAACCTGGACGACCGGGCCAAGGCGGTGGTCGATTTCTTCGCCAACAACCCGGGCAGCGTGACGCCACCGGGCCAGTGGACCAAGTTTGCCGAGATCGTCGCCGCCCAGGACGGCAACGGTCTGGGCCGCGACGTCAAGCTGTTCTTTGCCGTCGGCCAGGCCACGCTGGACGCCAGCATCGCCGCCTGGGACGCCAAGCGCGCCTATGACTCGGTGCGCCCGATCACCGCCATCCGCTACTACTACCGGGGCCAGACCATCCGCTCCTGGGGCGGCCCTGGCATGGGGGCCACCTGGATCCGCGGCGAGGACTGGAAGCCCTACCAGCGCCCCAGCAACCCCAGCCCGCCGTTCCCCGAGTTCATCTCCGGCCACGGCACCTTCAGCGCGGCGGCGGCCGCCGTGATGGCCGGCATCCGCGGCGATGCGGCCGACCTGCGCTTCACCTTCGCGGCCAACGCCGTGCCCTTCGACCCGACGGTGCCGGCGGCGCCGGTGGCGCTGGCCTGGACCAGCCTGTCGTCGATCGCCGCAGCGGCCGGGCTGTCGCGCCGGCTGGGCGGCATCCACTTCGAGCGCGGTGACTTGCGCGGCCGCAGCGTCGGTGCGCTGGTCGGCGCTGCGGTGCTGGCGCGCTGCCGTGATTTGTTCAACGACGGCGGCAGCTGCGACTGACAGCCAAGAAGGGGCCGCACCCGCTGGGTGCGGCCGGGGCGCTCAGGCCGCCGGCGCGCCGCGCAGGCCGCGCCGCAAGACCAACATCAACACCCCCGACAAGGCCGACAGGCAGACCAGCGCGGTGGCGATGGACACCAAGCGGCTGGCGTTGGCCGACGCCACCGGCAAGGCCGCGCCCTGCACCAGCAATTGGCCGTAGCGCTCGGCGCCGAGCGTCAGATCCAGGGCCTCGGTGCTGCGCGCCAGCGCTGGCGGCACGCCGTCGCCGATGCGGGTGTCGGGCACCGTGCCGACCATCGCCACCACCCTTTGCCGGGCATTGGTCACCACCGCATTCTGGAAGTAGCCCAGCGACCCATAGGCCGCCAGCGAGGCCTGCAGCTCACCGTAGTCGCCGGTCGACAGCGTGGTGGCCAGGGTGTTGAGCATCGATTTGCTGCCCATCGCCTGCAGCCGCGTCACCTCGGCCTGCAGGGCCAGGGCCTCGTCACGCGCGCGCGGTGCCACGAACACCGTCAACCATAGCGCCAGCAAGGCGCTCAAGACCATCAGCAAGACCCCTATCCGGGTGCTCAGGGCCACCTGCGGCGCCTGGCGGCGGTCAACCTCGGGCCATTGCAGATGGGGGTGTTCGCGCGCGGCGCTGGCCGGCAGCGGCCGCGCCCGCGGCGCGTCACCGTCGCTCAGCCGGGCCCGGATGCCGGTGTCGCAGATCAGCCGCACCAAGGCGGTGTCGGACGGGCTCATCATGTCGCGCTGGTCGCGGTAGCGGGCCTCGGCCACCGCCACCAGGCGCTCGTCGATGCGCCAGGCAAAGGCCCAATGGCGCGGATTGAGCTTGCGCACCACGGTCTGCTCAGGCGGCGCCACGCCCATCTGGGCAATGGTGGCCATCGCGGCCGGGAAGGTGCTGTCCAGCCCTTTGCCCAGAAAATCCTCGCCGACCTCGCCTTTCTCAGTCACGCTCCAGGCCGACTGGAAGGCCATCGACTCCATATCGACCACCGAGGCTCGCACCGAGGCCACGCCCAGCTGGCCGAACATCAGCGACATGTCCCGCGCCAGCAAGGGCGCCAGGCCGGTGGCCGGGGCCTTGCCGGGGTCGGTGGCCGAGAACGGCAGTTTGAAATCCATCACGGTCAGCCACCTCCCATGCTGCGCGGCGAGCGGGCGCCGGTCGGGGCCATCATTTGGCAAAGCCCATCACGCGCTTGGTCTGCGCCGAGTAGGGGTCAAGCTCGCGCATCTGGGCATCGTCGACATCGGTGATGCCGCTGAAGCCGGTGGCACGGGCAAACGCCGCGCCGTCTTCGTTGTCGGCCAGGAAGGCCTTCAACTGGGTGCGCAGGCGGCCGATCTTGTCGCGCTCAAGCCGCGGGTGGGCGACGGTGATGAAGTTGGGGATGCGGGCAAACACCTCGCCGATCTTCAGCCGCGATGACTCGTCGGCCGGCAGCGAGCGGAACTCACCGTTGCTCATGATGGCGGCCACCGCATCGCCCGACAACAGCATGCGGCCCACGCCCAGGTCGGTGCGGGCGCCCTTGACCTCAAAGTCCTTGCCGGCCTCCAGGCCCTGCCCGCGCAGCCATTGCACGCCGTACATCGCCACCAGCGACTGCGGGTTGGCGAAGGCCACCGCGCGTTCGCGCATGTCCTTGGGGCCGCTGACGCTTGAATCGGCGGGCACCACCATCAGCGCGTTGATGCGGGGCTCATAAGTGACCAGCGGCACCATGCCGCGCTCTTGCTGGGCCACCCGTGCAAAGTGCGGCGCCGCCACCGCCAGGTCGTACTCGCCGGCCATCATGGCGTCGAAGAACAGCTTGAAATTGGCGGGCACCACCACCCGCACCTTCTGGCCTCCCACGCGCTCCAGGTAGTGGCGCATGTACTCGTATTGCGGCAGCAGCAGGCTGGCCGCCACATTGGGCAGCACACCGATCACCAGGGCGCCATCGGTGGCCGGTGCAGCGGCCATGGCGGGGGCTGGGGTGGCAGCGGCTGCGGGCGCTGCCACTGGTGCAGGCGTGGCTGCAGGCGTGGGTGTCGGGGCCTGCGCCACAGGCGCCGGGGCGGCGGCGGGTGTTGGCGCCTTGGCCACCGGGGCCGGCGCAGGCGTTGGTTTGGCGGCTGCGGCCGGCGCTGGGGTGGCTGCAGGGGTGGCTGCAGGGGTGGCTGCCGCCAGCGCCGCCGGCTTGGCGCCTACCAGGCGAAGGTACTTGCTGCCCGAGGCATCGGTGACCAACTCCAGCCGCATGCCCACCGAGATCAGGTTGGGGTTGGACAGGCCGCTGTGCTCGGCGCTGTAGAGCTTGCGCCAGGCCCGCGCATCGCCGGTGTAGCGCGCGGCAATGCCCGAAAAAGTGTCGCCGGCCTGCACGTCAACCACTGTGCCGGCCGGCGGCGTCTGGGCCATCGCACTGGCCAGACCCAGGCCCAGGCCCAGGCTGATCGCTGCGGCCAGCTTGGCGCTGCGGGCCGACCAGGATTGGCGATGGGGCGCCTGGCAGGCGGGGACTGCGGGCAGGCCGCTGGCTTGTTGGGTCATCTCGATCTGTCTCCGTTAACTTGTCAGGAGCCGAGATCGCCAGGCCACTGGCGTCGCGCCGGTAGGCCCGGCGCCCGGTCAAAACGGCTGCCAGCGGCCTCGGCCGCGCCGTCTGCACACGGCCCTCCGCTCCCATCTCCAAACGAGTATACGGGGGCACTCGCAGGCAATGCCTTCGACGGGCAGGGCAGATTGGCCGTTCTGCTGCAAGGAAAAGCCGCATCAGTGACTTCTGTCGGGCCCCGGCCCCGGCCCTTCAACCCGGCCCGCACGGTGCTAAGCTGCGCGCCCCATCCGGCCGGCCTGGCCACGGGCTGTTGAGGTGCCGGGCCGGGCCCGCTGACCCACCCCAAGGATGCACAGGAGCCCCCCATGCCTGGTTTGCTGCCCCACGTTGACCCCGACGGCCTGCTGGAATATTCGGTGGTCTACACCGACCGCGCGCTCAACCACATGTCGGCCCGCTTCCAGGGCGTGATGCACGACATCTCGGCAGTGCTCAAGGAGGCCTACCAAGCGCGCTCGGCCATCGTCGTGCCGGGCAGCGGCAGCTTTGGGATGGAGGCCGTGGCGCGCCAATTTGCCACCGGCAAAAAGACCTTGGTGATCCGCAATGGCTGGTTCAGCTACCGCTGGACCCAGATCCTGGAGATGGGTGCGATCTCTACCGAAAGCACGGTGCTGAAAGCCCGCCGGGTGGCCGTGTCATCCGAAAACCCGCACCAGTCGGCCTTTGCACCGGCGCCCATCGCCGAGGTGGTGGCGGCCATCCTGGCGCAGCGGCCCGAGGTGGTGTTTGCGCCCCATGTGGAAACCGCAGCCGGCCTGATCCTGCCCGACGATTACCTCAAGGCGGTGGCCGACGCCACCCACGCGGTGGGCGGGCTGCTGGTGCTGGACTGCATTGCCTCGGGCGCGATCTGGGTGGACATGGTGGCCATCGACGTGGACGTGCTGGTGAGCGCACCGCAAAAGGGCTGGACGGGCTCGCCCGGCTGCGCCTTTGTGATGCTGGGCGAGGCCGCCCGCCAGCGCATCGACGCCACCACCAGCACCAGCTTTGCCTGTGATCTCAAAAAATGGCTGCAGGTCATGGAGGCCTACGAGGCCGGTGGCCACGCCTACCACACCACCCTGCCCACCGACGCCCTGGCCCGCACCCGCGACGTGATGCGCGAGACGCAAGCCCGGGGCTGGCAGGCGCTGCGCCTGCAGCAACAGGCGTTGGGCGATGCGGTGCGTGCGTTGCTGGCGCGCAAGGGCTTCAAGAGCGTGGCCGCACCGGGCTTTGAGGCCCCCGGGGTGGTGGTGAGCTACACCGACGACACCGGCCTGAGCAGCAGCAAGACCCTGCTCGGCCTGGGCCTGCAGACCGCCGCCGGCGTGCCGCTGATGTGCGACGAGCCGGCCGACTTCAAGACCTTCCGGATCGGCTTGTTCGGCCTGGACAAGCTGGCCCATATCGAGCGCACGGTGGCCCACCTGGAGCGCGCGCTGGACCAGGTGGCCCAGGCACGTCTGGCGCGCGTCTGAGCCTGGCCCGCTGCCGTCAGGCCCGGGCCTGGCGGCGCGCCAGCAGCGCGCCGATCAGCGCCAGGCCCAGCAAGGCCGGCCAGCGGCCAGCGGGCTCGGGCACGCTGCTGACCACCACATCCAGCCTGAATCGGCCTGGCCCCGCGATTGAGGCGTGGCCCGGCCCGGCCACAATCGGCGCATGCCCGCGCCTGCTGCCAAATCTGCCGCTAAATCTGCCGCCAACGCAGCCGCCAACGCAGCGGCAGCGTTGGCCCAGGCCGTGGCGCTGTTCAATGCCGGGCAGCCTGGCGTGGCCCACCAGGCTTGCCGCCTGGCGCTGGCCAGCCAGCCCGCGCACCCCGGTTGGCTGCAATTGTTGGCCACCCTGCAGCTTGCCGCTGGCGACCCGGCCGCCGCCCTGGCCAGCATCGAGCCGGTACTTGCCCGGCACCCAGGCCATGCCCCGGCGCAGCACCTGGCCAGCCAGGCCACGCTGGGCCTGGCCGAGCAACTGTTGGCCCGGCAGCAGCCGCAGGCCGCTGCGGCGCTGCTGCAAGCCCTGGCCCAGGCCCAGCCCGGCAGCCCCCAGGCCTGGTACGGCTGGGGCGTGGCACTGCATGCCAGCCGCCAGCCCCAAGCCGCCCGCCAGGCCTTTCTGCGCGCCACCACGCTCGACCCGCAGCCGGCGCCGCCCTGGTTTGCGCTGGCGCTGGTCTGTGAAGACCTGCAGGCCCACGACGAAGCTGCCGCCGCGTTGGCCCAGGTGCTGGCCCGCCAGCCCGAACATGTCGAGGCGCGGCTCAACCTGGGCCTGATCGAGCAGGCGCGCGGCCGGCTTGACGCCGCGCTGGACCAGCATGCCCAGGCTTGGCAGCTGCGCCCGGATTTGTTGGGCCGCATCGCCATGGCCCTGTGTTCGCAGCCCTGTGGCGGTGTCTGGTTGACGCTGCAGGGGCTGCAGCACGAGCTCAGTCGGCGTTTGGCGTCGGCCGCGCCGCTGGTGCGTCGCTAGTGGTCGATGCAGGAGGTGCCGGCGCCACCGCCTGCGGCCTGGCCCGAAAACGCCGGCGGTAGACGCCGGGCTGTTGCAGCACCTCGCCCACCAGCGCCGCATAGCGCTGGGCCTGGCCGGCGTCCATGGCCTGCACCACCAGCTCCAGCGGGGTGCGTTGCACCAGCAGGCATTGCGCCACCGGCGTGCCGCGCGGCAGCACGCCGTCGAAACCCGGGTCGCACCACAGCGCCGGAAAGTTGATGCCGGTGTCGTGAAACCGGTCCGTGTCGACCAGGCCGCTCAGGGTGCGGAAGGGCAGGTCGTCGCGGTTGGCTGGATGCATCGCAAACAGCGCCCAGCCGGGCTCGGTCTCGATGGTCCAGAAGCTGTTGAACTTGATCGCCGCAGCGCTGCCGTCATGCCCCGGCAGGCCCTGCAACTGCGCAGCGACATGAAAGCTCAGCGGCGAGCGGGGATGGTGGTCCACGGTCAACGGCGGCAGCGGCCAGTCCCAGCTGAACCGGCCTGGCTCGACCCGCAGGTCGCAGGGCAGCAGCAGCATGAAGCCATGGGCCATGGCGTCAACAAACGGCGGGCACTGCTTGACGGTGCGGATGTCACGGCCATGCAAGGGTGAGTGGCGGCGCGGCGCCATCGTGCGCAGCCAGTCGGGCAGCAATTGCCGCGAGGGCAGCGGCGGCGGCAGCAGATCAAGCAGCGCCGGGTCGCAGCGCAGGGTGACTTTCATCGCAACAGCTCCGGGGGGATGGGCGGCCGGCCGATGGTGCTTGCGGCAGGCCACAAAGTAAGCCGCGCGCCACCGCAGGGGGTGAGCGCGCGGCGTGCAGCCACTGGGCGTTGCTCAGCGCACCTTGCCGGCCTTCCAGGCGTTGAGCAGGGTTTCATAGGCGATGGTCTCGCCCTTGGGCTTCTCGTTGGCCAGCTTGGCCCACGGTGCACCCTTGTCGCTCAGCCACTTCTTGGGGTCTTCCTTCTTGTTGAGCTTGGGGGCGCACTTGGCCATGCCGGCGCGCTCCAGCCGGCCCATCACCTGGTCCATCTCCTCGGCCAGGTTGTCCATCGCGGCCTGCGGGGTTTTCTCGCCAGTGACAGCCACCGCCACGTTCTTCCACCACAACTGGGCCAGCTTGGGGTAGTCGGGCACGTTGGTGCCGGTGGGCGTCCAGGCCACCCGGGCCGGACTGCGGTAGAACTCGACCAGACCGCCCAGCTTGGGCGCGATGTCGGTCATGGCCTTGCTCTGGATGTCGCTCTCGCGGATCGGCGTCAGGCCCACCAGGGTCTTCTTCAGGCTGGTGGTCTTGGCGGTGATGAACTGCGCGTACAGCCAGGCTGCGGCCGTCTTGTTGGCGTCGTGGGCCGCAAAGAAGGTCCAGCTACCCACGTCCTGGTAGCCGTTCTGCATGCCTTGCTTCCAGTAGGGGCCATTCGGCCCGGGCGCCATCCGCCATTTCGGCGTGCCGTCGGCATTGACCACCGGCAGGCCCGGCTTGGTCATGTCGGCGGTGAATGCCGTGTACCAAAAGATCTGTTGCGCGATCTGGCCTTGCGCGGGCACCGGGCCGGCCTCGCCAAAGGTCATGCCGCTGGCCTCTTTGGGGGCGTACTTCTTCATCCAGTCGACATACTTGGTCAGCGCGTAGACCGCCGCTGGCGAGTTGGTGGCGCCACCGCGCGAGACCGACGCGCCTACCGGCGTGCACTTGTCGGCCGCCACCCGGATGCCCCACTCGTCCACCGGCATGCCGTTGGGGATGCCGATATCGGCGGTGCCGGCCATGCTCAGCCAGGCGTCGGTAAAGCGCCAGCCCAGCGACGGGTCTTTCTTGCCGTAGTCCATGTGGCCATAGATGGGCTTGCCGTCGATGGTCTTGACGTCCTCGCTAAAAAAAGCGGCGATGTCCTCGTAGGCGCTCCAGTTCAGCGGCACACCCAGGTCATAGCCGTATTTGGCCTTGAACTTTTCCTTCAGGTCGGGGCGCGCAAACAGGTCGGCGCGGAACCAGTAGAGGTTGGCAAACTGCTGGTCGGGCAGCTGGTAGAGCTTGCCGTCGGGCGCGGTGGTGAAGCTGGTGCCGATGAAATCCTTGATGTCCAGGCCCGGGTTGGTCCACTCTTTGCCCTTGCCCGCCATGTAGTCGGTCAGGTTCATGATCTTGCCGTAGCGGTAGTGGGTGCCGATCAGGTCGCTGTCGCTGATCCAGCCGTCGTAGATGCTCTTGCCCGACTGCATGCTGGTCTGCAGCTTCTCGACGACGTCGCCCTCCTGGATGATGTCGTGCTTGACCTTGATGCCGGTGATTTCCTCGAACGCCTTCGCCAGCGTCTTGCTTTCGTATTCGTGGGTGGTGATGGTTTCGGAGACCACCGAGATCTCGTTGACGCCCTTGGCCTTGAGCTTGGCGGCGGCGTCGGCAAACCACTTCAGCTCGGCCGCCTGCTGGTCCTTGCTCAGCGTCGACGGCTGGAATTCGCTGTCGATCCACTTCTTCGCGGCGTCGGCCGCAGGGGCCGCGGCGGCGACCGGCGCCGCCGACGCGGGTGCCGGCGTGGTGGCGGCGGGCTCCTCCTTCTTGCCGCAGGCGGCCAGCGTCAGGACGACTGCCGCTCCCACAGCGGACAGCGTGTACATCGATGGTGATCGTTTCATTTCTGGTCTCCTCGGAAACTTCCCGTTGATTGATGGGGCTTGCCGGTTGGGGAAGGATTGGCCGGCTGCCATTAGAAAAGGAAACGTGTGCTCAACCTTTGCGCAGGATCAACCCCAGCAACAGCATCGAGACGACGAAGCTGATCCAGATCGAAGGTTCACTGGCCAGGCCGAACCAGCCGACCATTTTTTCACTGACGGCCACGAAGGCCAGATTGACGTAAGCGGCTGAAAGCAGGCCGATGAAGAGCCGGTCGCCACGCGTCGTGGTGATCGGCAGAAACCCCTTGCGCTCGATCGTCGGTGACTTGATTTCCCACACGGTCATGCC
>JANLZT010000659.1:0-5983 GCA_031366465.1 Betaproteobacteria bacterium
GTGCCAAAACAAGCCCGCGCCAGGAAGTGACGCGCTCCGACGACGACAACACCTCGACATTCACCCTGCGCCGCGTTCAGGCGACGTTGGGCCTGTCGCGCAGCATCGTTGCCGGGTTGATCGCCGAAGGCTTCGTCTCACCGACACGCGGCCCGCGCAACGCGTGGCGCTTCACCTTCCAGGACCTGATGCTGCTGCGCACGGCGCATGCCTTGCAGGCGTCGCAGATCCCGCCGCGCAAGATCCTGCGTTCGCTGGCGCGCTTGAAGGCCACGCTGCCGCAGCAACTGCCGCTCACCGGCCTGCGCATCACCGCCATCGGCGCCGATGTGGCGGTGCGCGACCGCGATGGTCAGTGGCAAAGCGACAGCGGCCAGCTGTTGATGGACTTCGATGTCGCCAAGGTGGCCGGCAGCGTGGCCTTCCTGGCGCGCCCCACCTCGCCGCCGGCGCCACCTGGTGCGCCCGCGTGGTTCGAGCGCGGCCTCGCACTCGAAGCCACCGACCCCGCCGCCGCCGAAGCCGCGTACCGCCAGGCCATGACATTGGCGCCCGAACTCGAAGCGGCCTACCTGAACCTGGGCGCGATGTTCAGCGATGCGGGCCGGTTTGCCGACCTGGCCATGCTCTGCGACAGCGCGGTCAAGCATTGCCCGGAGTCGGCGCTGATCCACTTCAACCGGGGGGTCGCCCTCGACCACCTGGAGCGCCTGCCCGAGGCGATGGCCAGCTATGAGCGCAGCCTGGCGCTGGACCCGGCGCTGGCCGACGCGCACTACAACCTGGGCCGGCTGCGCGAACAGCTGGGCGACCCACGCGGCGCGCTGCGTCACTTCAGCGCCTACCGAAGATTGACGTGACCCCCCCCCGAAGCGGCCAGCGGCCGAGCGGACCGGCAGAGCCGGATCCGCCGCGTCCGCTTGGGGGGGACCGCCTTGCGCGGTACTGGGCCAAGCGCAACTTCGACCTCACCAGCGAGCCGCGCGGTGACGTCGCCGCATCGGGCAGCGACCTGGCGTTCGTGGTCCAGAAGCATCACGCGAGCCGGCTGCACTACGACTTCCGGCTCGAACTCGATGGCGTGATGCTGTCGTGGGCCGTGCCCAGGGGGCCAAGCTACGACCCCAAGGACATGCGCATGGCGATCCGCGTCGAAGACCACCCCCTGTCGTACAACCGCTTTGAGGGCACGATCCCGCCCAAGCAGTACGGTGCAGGCAGCGTCATCGTCTGGGACCAGGGCAGCTGGGAGCCTGCGGTCGACCCGCACCAAGGGCTGACGGACGGCAAGCTGGTGTTCGCGCTGCACGGCCACAAGCTGTTCGGGCTGTGGGAGCTGGTGCGCATCGCCAAGCCCGGTGACAAGCAGCAAGCCTGGCTGCTGTTCAAGAAGCGCGACCGCCATGCCAAGCCGCGCAGCGCCTACGACGTCGTCAGCGCGCTGCCCGACAGCGTGATCACCAAGCCGCTGAAGGCGCCGCCGGTAAGCGTTGACCCCAGCGCCGCCGGCCCCACCGGCGCCGTGCTGGCGCCGATGCCGTTGGTGTTGCCGCCGCAGCTTGCCAGCCTGGCCAGCGCCGCGCCGACCTCGGGCGCGTGGAGCTGGGAGATCAAGCTCGACGGCTACCGGCTGATGGCGCGCATCGAAGGCGGCCAGGTAAGGCTGATCACGCGCGGCGGCCACGATTGGTCATCGAAGATGCCGGCGCTCGTGAAAGTGCTGCAAGGCCTGCGCGTCAAGAGCGCGTGGCTCGACGGCGAGATCGTCGTGATGGGCAAGAACGGCACGCCCGAGTTCAATGCGCTGCAGAACGCGTTCGACCACTCGCGCACCGGGGCCATCGTCTACTTCCTCTTCGACCTGCCCTATTTCGAAGGCCACGATCTGCGCGCCACGCCGCTGCTGCAGCGGCGCCAGTTGCTCAAGCAACTGCTAGCCGAACACCCGCACGACCACCTGCGCTTCAGCGCCGACTTCGATGCCGATGCCGGGGCCATCCTCGAATCGGCGCGGCGCCTGGGGCTCGAAGGCGTGATCGCCAAACGCAAGGACTCGCCCTACGAATCGCGCCGCACCGAGACCTGGTTGAAGCTGAAGAACAAGTTGCGGCAGGAGTTCGTGGTCGCCGGCTACACCGACCGTTCCAGCGGCGAGGCCGAGATCGGCAGCCTGCTGCTGGGCGTGCACAACGCCGGCGGGCAGCTCGAATACGTCGGCAACGTCGGCACCGGCTGGGGCGCGAAGACCGCCGCCGAGCTACAAAAACGGCTGAAGAAGATCGAGGTCGCCAGCTCGCCGTTCGGCACCCAGCCGCTGCGCCAGCACCGCTGGGCCGTGCGCGATCTGGCCGCCCAGCACTTCGTCAGGCCCACGCTGGTGGCCGAAGTCGAGTTTTCGGACTGGACGCCCGACAGCCAGGTGCGGCACGCCAAGTACCTGGGCCTGCGCATCGACAAGGACGCGAAGACCGTGAAGCGCGAAAGCGCCGTGATGCCCCAGGGCCCGGCACTGGTGAAGGCGGGCAGCAGCAACGTCGGTGGCATCCAGGTCTCGCACCCCGAACGCATCATCGACGCCAGCACCGGCATCACCAAGCTCGAGCTGGTGCGCTACTACGAGTCAGTGGCCGACTGGATGCTGCCGCACCTGTTGGGCCGGCCCTGTTCGCTGGTGCGCGGGCCCACCGGCGTGGGCGGCGAGTTGTTCTTCCAGAAGCACATCGAGTCGCTGCAGATCACCGGCATCAAGGCGCTGGATGCCGCGCTGTGGCCCGGGCACGCCTGCCTGCTGGAAGTGCCGACGGCCAGGGCGCTGATCGCCTCAGCGCAGATGAACGTGATCGAGTTCCACACCTGGAATGCGCTGGCCCGCAAGATCGCCCAACCCGACCGCGTGATCTTCGACCTGGACCCGGGAGAAGGCGAAAGCTGGGAGCGCGTGCAAGAGGCCGCGACGCTGGTGCGCGGCCTGCTGCAGGAACTGGGGCTGCAAAGCTGGCTGAAGACCAGTGGCGGCAAGGGCCTGCATGTGGTGGTGCCGATCACGCCGGTCGCGCCGGTCGCACCACGCGACGACTGGGACACCGTGAAGGCCTTTGCGCAGACTGCCGTGCAGCACATCGCGCGCGTGATCCCGCAGCGCTTCACGGCCAAGATGGGCGCGGCCAACCGCGTCGGCAAGACTTTCGTCGACTACCTGCGCAACAACCATGGCGCCACCACCGCGGCCGCGTACTCGGCGCGCGCGCGGCCCGGGCTCGGCGTCTCGATGCCGATCGCCTGGGACGACCTGGCCGCCTTGAAGCGCAGCGACCAGTGGACCGTGCGCACGGCGCGCGAGCACCTGTCGTTCCAGACCGCCGACCCTTGGAAGGCTTACTGGACGACCCGGCAGACGCTGACAGTCGGGCTCAAGATGCTTGGAGTTTCAGCAACGCCGCCGCGTAGCCGGGCGCCGTCGGCTCGTGCATGAAGTAGGCGTGCACCTGCTGCCATTGGGTCGCCGCCAGCCGCGCGGCCCATGCCGCCAGATCAGCATCGCTGTAGGCTTCCAGCCGCAGCCGCAGGTAGCCCCAGGGCGCTGTCTCCACCAACGGTGGCGGCCTGCTGTCTTCGCGCTCGGACAGGCACAACGACGCGCCGGAAGTCTTCAGCAGCGCGTAGACGTCGTCGTCGAACCAGCTGTCGTGGCGGAACTCGAAGGCCGCGCGGTGGTCCTCGGGCAGCAGCTGCAAGAAGTCCCGCAGCCGCGCCGTGTCCTTCTTCAGGAAGGGCGGTAGCTGGAACAGCACCGGCCCACGCTTGGCGCCCAGAGCGGCCAGATTCTTGTAGAGATGGGCCACCGAATCGGCGGCCACGTCGGCGGCCAGCCGCGCGTTGTGCGTGATGCGCTTGGGCGCCTTGATCGAGAAGCGAAAGGTCTCGGGCGTGGCCTGCACCCAGCGCTCCAGCACCTCGACCTTGGGCATCTGATAGAAGCTGTTGTTGATCTCCACCGAGGGCAGGCGCTCGGCGTACCACGCCAGCATCGCCTCGGGCTGGATCTTCTCGGGATAGAAGCCCCCCTTCCATTCCTTGAAGGCGTAGCCACTGGCGCCGGCCCAGAGCTTGAGTTTGCCCATCGTGAACCTCCCTGCGCTGTTGCTTGCCGCGTCTGCATTCTGAGCCAGACAAGGTGCTGCGTCAGCGCGCAGTGGCCTTGGCGCTGGCCTGAAACCCGCGCCATCGGACAGCGCAGCCCGGTGCCGGCCCGGATCAGGCCGGCGCCGGGTTCAGCCGTGTGTCGACCACCAGCCGCTGCTGCTGCAGCAGCCGCACCCGCGCACCCGCCAGCCCGGGCGAGAACACCAGGTTCCAGCTATGGCGCGCCACCGCGCTGGCGATCACCAACACGCCGGGCGTGCCGAGCCAGCCTGCGCCAAAACGCTGCTGGCCGGCGCTGGGCGTGCCACCGTGCAGCCAGGCCGGGTTGGGCAGGCTGTCGGGCATCACCACCCGAACGCCGGGCTGGCCGTCGGCCAGCGGGTCGATCTGCAGGCAGCTGAGCACATGCGGACAGGTGTCGAGCACCTCAAAGCCACGGTGCACCGCCGCCTCGACCAGGCAGGTGGCGGGGTCAAGGCTGCAGTAGACGGCGCGCTGGCCCTTGGGGTTCCAGCGGCCGCCAAAGCGCTCTGCGCCGATGCCGCTGTGCCAGGTGGCGGCATGGGCGTCGGCATCGATGCGCCAGGCCAGCAAGGGTTGCGCGGGTGCCAGGCCCAGCAGCGCGGCCGGCAGCGGCGCCATCGGCCAGGCCGCAGCCGTGGGGATCAGTTGTAGACCCCGTGCTCCAGCCGGCCTAGAAATTCGGTCACCAGCTCAGCGCCCTGCAGGGTGCGCAGCAGGTCGATCGGCCGGGCGCCGTCCAGGCCCATCGCCGGGCGGGCCATCCAGCGCTCGGCGGCGTCACGGCCGCCGAACACCGCGCTGGCCTGGGCCAGGGTTTCGGCAAACAACCAGGTCTTGCTGGCCAGGTCAGGCGGCATTGGCCGCTCGGGCTGATCTTTTTGGCGGCGCAGGGTGCGGCTGCTGATGCCCACCGCATCGGCAAGCTCATCAAGGCTCAGCGCCGAAAGATGGTCACCGATGTGCACCAGCACCGCATAGGGCAGGCCCTTGACCAGCGCGCCGTGGATCTCGGCCCGGCTCTGCGGCCACTGCTTGAACAGCCGACCCCCGCCCATGAACTCGATGGCGCCGAGGCTGACCGCAGCCTCCTCTGGGCTGGCAGCCGGCCAGCGGGGCTGCGGCTCACGGGCTTGCACGGCGGTGGTCGGGGTGATGGTGGACATGGTCGGCATGCCGCCAATTGTCATATCGTCGCGGCCGAATGTCAAACGCAAGCCGGTCTGTTTTACCAGGGCCAACCCGCCCCGCCGGCTCGCCATCCCGACCCATCATGCCGCCAGCCCCTGCAGGCTGGCCAGGGTGCTCAGGCAGGCGCGTGCGGCTTCGCCACCTTTGACCGCGAAATGCTCGATGAAGAATCGGTTGTGCTCGGCATGGCCATGAAAATCCTTGGGCGTGAGCACCATCGACAGCCACCGGCACGCCGCTGTCAAGCTGCACCCACATCAGCGCGTCGATCACCGTTGCGGCCACGAACTCATGGCGGTAGATGCCGCCATCGACCACCCGCGCGCAGGCCACGACGGCGTCGTGCCGCCCGCCGCGCGCCACTGCCTGCGCATGCAGCAGGATTTCGAAGGCACCCGGCACGCCGATCACATGCGCCAAAAAATCTGGCGCCATCACCGCCGGTGGGGACTTTCACCCCGCCCTGAGAACGCGCACCCGGGCTTGAGGCCTGGGTGCGACTTGATCATAGGCAGCGCGCGGTGGCCGGGGCTTCACTCAGGCGACAGGGGCAAGGCGGGATCACCAGATCGGTGTTTCAACTGGTTGACATGCCAACCATCTGGCCTCTAGAGTGCGTCAGCCCTGA
>JANLZT010000691.1:0-5286 GCA_031366465.1 Betaproteobacteria bacterium
GCCACCGGCCGGGCCGCGCTTTGCAGGTCGATGGGCTCGGGCGTGAAGGGCAGCAGCCCCAGGTCGCCGCTGTGGCTGTCGGGCCGCCAACGCATGGGCAGCATGTCGTAGACCGGCGCCAGCGTGAAGCGCCCGCGGGCCAGGTCGGCCCAGGCCACCCGCAGGCTGAGGTTGCCAAAGTGCATGTCGTTGTTGCCGATCAGGCGGCCAAAGTGCAGCAGCGCCTGGGCTTGCGCGGCGGCTTCTGCCGGCAGGCGGCGTTGCCGGGCCAGCGCCTGGCAGGTGGCGGCCCAATGCAGGCGCTGGCCGGCCACAAAGGCATCGTGCACCGCGTGCAGCGGCACCACATGCGAGCGGCCGTGCGGGCCGTGGCGGTCAAAGCGCAGCGACACCAAATAGCTGCGCTGCGGCGTCTGGACCACCCGGCTGCTGGCCACCGGCACGCCGTGCTCGGCCAGCACCGCCAGGGCCAGCGCCTCGGCGTGCAGCAGGTCATGCCAGCGCTGGCCAAAGGGGCTGCCCTGCGGTGGCGAGAACTTCACCAACAACGGCGCACCGTCAGCCGCGCGGGTCAGGAACTTGGCTTGCTCACCGCCGGCCGAACTGCCGGCGCGCGGGCCGCCCAATGCGTCTTGCGCCAGGGCGTCCCAGTCGGGCTCGACGCCAGGGATGGCCGGTGCCGGCAGGGCAGGCAAGCCATCGTCCAGGGGATCGCCCAAGGGATCGCCCAACACCAAGGCGCCCGGCGCATCCGGCAGGCGCAGGGCCGCAAACAGGGTTTGCTCCAGCGTCCACTGCTCGGGGTTGGCGGGCAGGCCCCAGGCCAGCAGGCTGCGCGCTTGCTGCCGGCCGACGAAGCCCTCGGCCCGCAAGGGCGCCAAAAACCAGGGCAGCCGGCCCTGGACCAGCAGGTCGATGCCCTCGGCCTGCACATGCACCCGCTCGCCGCGGATGAAGCTCAGCCGGCCCCAGGGCGCGATGCGGCCGTCCTCATCGATGGCGTGCAGGCTTTGCCGCGCCGGCTGGCCCATCAGGGCCTGCGGCAGCGCATAGCGCGTGCGCCGGCCGCTGCCCAGCACCACCAACTGCGAGCCCAGGCCCGCCAACAATCGCGACAGCGTGGGCTGGCTGCGGCCCAGCGCCGCTTGCAGGTGGCCAGAGTCGGCCACGCCACGGCTGGCCAGGGTGGCAAGAAGAAGATTTTGCAGGTCTGATTCGACGAGATCCATGAATGGTAAATTTATACCACCTCTTGGCCAGTTTTAGCTGTTGGATGAGATGTAGAGAAGACTGGAGGATGAATGGAAAATGAATAGAAAACATTGCCATACGGCTGGCTGCTTTTGCAGGCTGCTCGGGCCGCAGATTGGGTGCTGGCAGCCGGTCGCACTGGCAGGCCGCGCAAACAACGCAAATCCCGGGCTGACCGAGAACGGCAAGTCGATGAAAACCGGCGCCAACCACGCCCCGCAAGGGCGTGAAGCTGACCTTGACCGGCAGCCAGCGGCCGATCCAGCCGTTCTCGGCGTACAGCGCGGTCAGCGCGATGCCGGCCACCGCAGTGGGCAGCGCAAACCCGGCTTGCCAAACTGGCCGGCATGGCGCGCCGCCACCGGGGCGTCGCCGGGCCGGCAGTGGTGCTGGGCCGCGATCTGCTGGCCGGCAGGCGAGTACAGGCACGCAGGTAGGCGGTGGCCACCTCGCGGCTGCCCTTGCGGTCCACCGTCTTGTCCACCCGCGCCACCGGCGGCTCGGCCAGGATGCCGATGGCGAGCCCGCATCACCCGACGCCGCAGCGGCACGCGCTGTGGGCAAGGTCTGACAGCGTTTCGCCCGGTCGTCCGCTGGTCGGGGCTGGCCGGGCACAGCACGATGAAGCCCACGCCACCGCACCGGCTGGCGCTTGACGGAGTTGCACATGGACAAGACCGATCTGCCCGAATCGTTCGGGGTCTTCAAACCGGTGGGCCACACCGTGATTGCCTTCCGCTCGGCGGATGATCTGCAGACTGCGGCCGCACGCTTGCTGGCGCAGGGCTTTGCCGAGGCTGCGCTGACGCGCTACACACCGCAGCAGATGGTGGCCCAGGTCAAGGCGCAGCAGTTGGCCGCCAGCCCGCTGGCCTCGATCGGCCAGGAGCTGAACCTGATCCAGGCCCACCGTGCGCTCGCCGAGGCCGGTTGCAGTTTTCTGGTGGTGCATGCGCCTGACGACGCCAAGGCCGAGCAGGTGGCCGTGGTGGCCCGCACGGGCAAGGCCGCTGCAGCGCAGCGCTACGGCCGCTTCCTGATCGAGGAGCTGATCGACACGCCGCCGGGCCAGGCCCAGGTCTTCGAGTCGCCCGAGCGTGGGCTGGACCTGCCGGCGGCCGACAGCCCTCCGCGATGACGCCACTGGCGCCCGCCCCAGCATCGCAGCACCCGCCCGCCGGGCTGCTGCCGTCGATGGCATTGAGGCTCTGGCGTGCCGTCACCCTGCTGTTGGTGGCGCTGCTGGCCGGCGTCGCGCTTGCCCATGTGCTGGAGAGTCCGGCCAAGCTGCAATACGACGCTGACTTCTATCTGGCGCTGCAGCAGTCACTGTACGTACAGTGGGGTCCGCCGAATCTGGGCGGCGTGCTGGAACCGCTGGCGATCCTGGCCGCCGTACTGCTGACGGTGTTCATGCGCCGGCACCCCTGTGAGCGCTGGTTCTGCCTGGCTGCGGCGGTGGCACTGCTGGTGGCATTTCCGCTGGTGTTCTATGTCTGGGTGGCACCGGCCAATGCGGCATTCCTGGCGGCCGCGCCGGGCCAGATCCCGGCTGACTGGCTGCAATGGCGCAGCGATTGGGAAACCGGCCACGCGATCCGCTTCGGCCTGCAGTTCAGCGCCTTGACCGCGCTGGCACTGTCCACAGCACTGGCGGGTCCGCCCGGTCAGCCGGTGTCTCAGGTCTCGACGGTGCCGGGCGCTGCGGCTGCGGCGAGTCGACGCCACCGGTCGCCAAAGGGCCACACCAGATACCAGCGCCAGCGGCTGGAATGAGGGATTTGGGCGCACCCCTCCGCGTCGGGCCGCTCACCGGCAGCGCCCGCGCCGGCCTCAGGCCCGCAACCGGTCCGGCGACAGATAAGCCAGCCGGTATTGCTCGAACAGCATCGAGTCTGCCGCCTCGATGCGCTGCTGCTCGGCCACCGAGGCCGCCGCCATTGCGGCATAACGCGCCGCCTGATCGGCGACCCAGGGCAGCGCCAGGATCTGCGCGCGGGTGGCCGCCGAGCGGCTGCGGATGAAGCGCGGGTAGGAGCCCTCAAAGCCGTCCAGCATGGCCGCCAACACCCGCGCCGACGGCAGCGCATCGGGCCGCAGCAGCAGGGCCAGCGCGTCGGCCAGCGCCTGCTGGTAGGGCTCGCCGCCAAACGCCGCGTCCAGCGTGGCGGCGATCGGACCACAGGCCGCCAGCAGCTCGGCGGCCCAGTCGGTTAGCTGCACCTGCTGGCCCTCGCGCTCCAGCAGCAGGCCCGGCTCGCGCCCACGCGCCGCCGCGCGGTGCTGGTTGCGGCCCAGCGCGGCGATCTCGGCCGGGGTGTCGGGCGGGCTGTCGGCCAGCAGGCAGTGCAGCAAGAAGATGTCGATGACGCGGGTGGTGGCAGCGGCGATGCCCACCGGCTCGAAGGGGTCGAGATCCATGCAACGCACCTCGATGTATTCCACGCCGCGCTCGCGCAGCGCATGCAGCGGACGCTCGCCGGGTTGGATCACCCGCTTGGGCCGGATCAGGCCGTAGAACTCGTTCTCGATCTGCAGCAGGGTGGTCGACAGCTGGTTGTAGTCGCCGCCCGGGTTGCGGATGCCCACCGCCTCGTAGGCCGGATAGGCTTGCGTCAAGGCCTGGTGAAGTGAGTTGGCATAGCTCTCCAGGCTGTTGAAGCTGACCGCCAGCGAGGCCTGCGCGTCGCTCTGGTAGCCCAGCCGGCCCATGCGCAGGCTGGTGCCGTGGGGCATGTGCAGGCTGCCATTCTTGCCGCCGGGCAGGGGCTGCAGCTGATGCGGGCGGCCGGCCACAAAATCCCCGCACACCGCCGGTGACGCGCCAAACAGGTAGAGCAGCACAAAGGCATGCCGGCGGAAGTTGCGGATCAGCGCAAAGTGCTCATCGTTGCCCAGGCCCGGCATCGACCAGTTGTAGTGGATGCCCGAGATGGTCTGCATGCGCCGGCCATAGCGGTGGCCCAGGCCCATGCGGTAGACGCTCTTGGCGCGGCCCACATTGCTGCTGCCGTACATGCCCAGCGGGATGGTCTCGTCGGTGGGCAGGCCGCAGGGCATGCTGCCCACCCACAGTTGCTCATCGCCGATGGCGCGGTAGGTGGCCTGGTGGATCTCGGTCAGCTCGGCCAGGCAGGCGTCGGCGCTGCCGTGCACGCCGGTGATCAGCTCCAGCTGGCTCTCGCTGTAGTCGGTGGTGATGTGCGGGTGGGTGAGGGCCGAGCCCAGCGCGGCCGGGTGGGGTGTGAGGGCCAGGCCGCCACCGGGCAGCGCGCGCAGGCTTTCTTTCTCGATACCGCGGCGCATGGCCCGCAGCCGCTCGGGCTGCAGGGCACGCAATCGGTCGTGCAATGCTGTCACCGGGCGTCTCCTCGTCTTTGTCAGGGGCGCAACGCTAACAGAGCCCACCCGCGCTCGTCAGACTGGGGGTTGATGCGCTTTGTGCTATGGCCAATAGTCAGCGATCCTCGGCAACCTGGGCTCCACAGCCCGGTCGCGCCGGCTGCCGACCCCTCGTCCGGCCCCCACTCTCCGGGAGACTCCATGCCCCAAGGCTTGAGCTTCGATGAACTGCAAGTGGTGTCCGACCTGCACCTGGGCGGCGTCACCGGCTTCCAGATGTTCGATGCCGCCACCGAGCTGGCCTGGCTGGCCGACCAGGTGGCACTCAGCCCGGCCAGCGGCCTGGTGGCGCTGGTGGTCAACGGCGATTTCATCGACTTTCTGGCCGAGGCGCCGGCCCTGGCCTTCGACCCCCAGGGCGCAACCACCAAGCTCGACCGGGTGATGGACGACCCCGCCTTCAGCCCGGTCTTCGACGCCTTCCGGCGCCTGCTGGCTTGCCCCAGGCGCCTGCTGGTCGTCAACCTGGGCAACCACGACCTGGAGCTGGCCCTGCCCTGGGTGCGCCGCCACTTTGCCAACCGCCTGGCGCCTGACGACGCCGCCCGCGCCCGCCTGCTGATGGTCACCGACGGCACCGGCTTTGCCTGCCAGGTGGGCCCGGCCCAGGTGCTGTGCCTGCACGGCAACGAG
>JANLZT010000747.1:0-3554 GCA_031366465.1 Betaproteobacteria bacterium
CACGCTGGAGGCCCGCGGCCTGGACGCCACCCCGGCTATCCAGGCCAAGCTGAAGAAGGCCGGTGACCCTGCGGCGGTGGCCATCCTCGACATCATCCTGCGCGACGAGATCGGCCATGTGGCGATCGGCAACCGCTGGTATCGATGGCTGTGCGCCCGCGACGGGCTGGACCCGGTGGCGCTGTATCCGCAATTGGTGACACGCTACGCGGCACCCCGGCTGCGGCCGCCGTTCAACCTGGCGGCGCGGCGGGCGGCGGGCTTCAGCGAGGCGGAGCTGGATCTCTTGCAAAGCCCGGCGGCTTGATCCCGGTACGCGGCTTCAAGCCGCCGGCTTGCCGGACAGGCGCTTCCAGGCCTTGATGCTCAGGTGCCGGGCCAGCAAGGCCGGTGGCATGCGCAGCCAATGCGCACGCAAGTACAGCGCGGCGTCGGCCCACTGGCGGCCCGGCAGATCGGCCGCTTGATGCGGGCTGCGCAGCACCCGCCGCCACAGCCATTGCATGCTCGCATTGCCCCAGCCCAGCGAGGCCGCCTGCTGGGCCTCGGCCAGCACTCCAGCGGGAACCGGTGTGCCCAGCAAAGCCTGGCTGGACCACAGGCCATAGGCCAGCGGCCGCTGCAGGTGCAGCGCCGCCGCCCGCGTCAGCAGCAGCGGCCAGAACCCGGGCTCGGCCGCCTGGTGGCGCAGCAGCAGGTCCAGGTCCGACAAATCACGCAGGCCGTGGCTGAGTTCGTCGTTGTGGAACAGGTGGGCCATGCTGTGCAGCACCATGTCGGCCGGGCCCAGCGTGTGCAGCCCGGCGCCACCGGGCACCGCAACTGCCCGCGCCAGCAGCAAGGCCGCATCGGGCGGCTGGCGCACCGTCAAGGGCAGGATGTTGTGGTGCACATCCAGCGTTGTGCCGCGCCGCACATGCTGCATAGGCGGCAACTCGTGCATCCACTCGCGGTAATAACGCTGGTCGTAGGCATCGTGGTGCGTGCCCAGCCAGCCACCCAGCATCAACGCCGCTTCTACCGCCGGCAACGCGCTGCGCGGCACCAGGAGGTCGATGTCGGAAAACAGCCGGCCCTGCATCGCTGGCAATCCGGCCATCACATAAGCCGCCCCCTTGAGCAGCACAACCAGAATGCCCAGATGGCTCAGCGCCTGCCCGATCAGGCCGGCCTCGCGCCGCACTTCGGCTTGCTGGGCCCGTGCCACCTGCAAGGCCGACTGCAGGTGCTCGCGCGGCCCGCTGTGCACGGCCTGCAACTGTCCGGCGTCGGCCAGGCGCACCGCCAAGCGGGCCAGCACATCGGCGCACCGCGCCTGGTGAATCACGGGCTCCCATTGCGCCGTAGACAGCATCGGCAAGCGCTGGCTGTTGACCAGCGCCCAACAGGCCCAATCGGTTGGACCACCGGACCGGGCGACGGTCAAACCACCACCTCGGGCGCAGTGCGCGACAGTTGGTCGAAATATTCCACCGCCTGGTCGAGATCGCTGTAGTGGAACTGGCCGCACGTGCTGGACTGCACCAGGTTGGCCAGCGCATTGAAACCGGCTTCCAGGTGCACGTTGTAGTTGAACGCATTTTCGATCAGGCGCATCAAGGTCTGGCCCCGGGTCATGGTGCTCATCAACGACGGCACACCGGCTTCAAAGCGCGGAAACACGATCCAGCCCGGCGCTACCCGCTGGCCGGCACGCTGCACCGAGTCGACCGGTGGCGCAAAGTGCCCCACCCGGCCCTTGACCGTGTCGCGCACCACCGAACCGAAACGCAAGGTATCGCCGGCAAAGCGCTGCAGCACCTCGATCGAGGTATTTTTCAGGCTTACCGCGCGGGGCATGGGCACCAGCAGGCCGGTTGTCGGCTCGATGATGGCCAATTCATCGGACAGCAAGCGCCAGCCGCGAAACAACAAGGCCGCGCACAAGGTGCTTTTGCCCGAGCCCGACGGCGCCGGCATCACCAGCGCACGGCCGTTGCGCTCCAGTACCGCGGCATGCAGCACCAGGTACTGGTGGCAAGAGCCCGATACACACCAGTTCATGCCCCACTCGAGCATCGGCATGCCCTGGTTGCCGGGCAAAGGCGCAAACGGGCTGCTGCCGTCCACGCCAAAGTAGAGCTGCGGACGCAGCCAACGGCGCAAGCCGGCGGCACGGTCTACCGAGACCTCAAAATCGGCAAACTCGACGGCGTCGATGACCGGGTGCTGACCATACAGCGCGATCAAGCCGTGCAGGACCTCGGGCACCTGGGATCGGATGCAGAACACCAAGGGCCCGGTGCGCAAGCGCAAGCCAGCGCCACGCAGCCGGCGCCTCACTTCGTCGGCAGGCAACGCCGCCAGCGTCAGCACGCAGTGACAGCCAGCACGCCGGTTTGGGTCAGTGCATCCAGCACCGGCAACAGCCGGGCCCGGGCGTCGGCGTGCACATCGGGGGCCGATTGCGCGTCGGCGCCACCCGGCGCCGTGGCCGGCAACTCGGCAATCAGTTGGGTTACTAGCGCATCCACCGTGCATTGCACCGCAGACGCCTGCAATTGTTGCAACGCTTCCATCACCTGCCAGCCGGTGTCGTCCAGCAAATGCGTCTGAAACCGGTCGGCAAGGTAGACCGCAACCTCGTCATCCAGGCGCCGATACCGCAGGTCCGCCGCGATGCCGTAAATCGCTGTCACGAGCGATGGCAACCGAGAGGGCCAGGCTCAAGGATTCATCAGCGTGGCAAGCCAGGCCACAGCGTCGCCTTCGGTCCAGGATGGCGGCACCAAACCCGGGGAACCGCCATTGCGGAAACGGTTCCAGACAGCGATGACCTGGGTATCGGTGAGTGGGAAGCCAGGCGTAGCGTTGCGCGCGTTCAGCAAGGCCGCGATGATGTACTTGACAAAATTGGAGAAAGGACCTGCCAACACGTTGAGCAGCGTGGTGGTTCCTGCAACCATGCTGCCTTCAAGCGCGCCCGGAAAAGCCACGCTGAAAACCGTCGTCGTAGGCGTAGACGCTGGCCACCCACCCGGATTGTTCAGCCAGAAGGTTGGCCCAAAACTGGTGCACACAACCGCACCCGGATGCCGGCTCAAAAAAGTGGTTGCAGAGATAAATCCCGAGGGCAGCACACAAACCCCGGTCGCCGCATGCACCGACGCACTCGCCAAGCTGGCCACCACCGGCGTTGCCACCAAGGCACTGCGCGTCAACCAGGCACGGCGAGTAGGACCGGTGACAGGATTCACACCTGGCGCCGACTCGGGCTGGCCAGGGGTTTGGTCGATTGGCATGCTCAAATCCTCGTCCGGCCGGGAATGGCCACTCATTACAACTTATTGTAGGCAGGCATCGTGGGCTGGTCGGGCCGGTAGCGACCTGCATTTGAGGGGGCTGTGACCATGACCGAGCCCAACGTGAACAATGTCTCGGGTCGCGGTCGAGGCCAGCGCCGACCTGCCTGCCCGCCTCAATCGGCGTAGACCCCGGCGGCCTTGATCACCGGCGCCCAGCGCTCGGTTTCCTGCTTCAGCCAACTGCGCAGCCCTTCGGGCGTGAGCTTGGCG
>JANLZT010000764.1:0-3469 GCA_031366465.1 Betaproteobacteria bacterium
CGCCCCCCAGGGTGCGCATGTCATGACCAAGTACGTCTTCGTCACCGGCGGTGTGGTGTCCTCCCTCGGCAAGGGCATCGCCTCAGCCTCGCTGGCGGCGATTCTCGAATCGCGCGGCTTGAAGGTCACCCTCATCAAGCTGGACCCCTACCTCAACGTCGATCCGGGCACGATGAGCCCGTTCCAGCATGGTGAGGTCTTCGTCACCGACGATGGCGCCGAGACTGACCTCGACCTGGGCCATTACGAGCGCTTCATCACCACCCGGATGAAGCGCAGCAACAACTTCACCAGCGGGCAGATCTACAAGAGCGTGCTCGAGAAAGAGCGCCGCGGCGACTACCTGGGCAAGACGGTGCAGGTGATCCCGCATGTCACCAACGAGATCCAGGAGTTCATCAAGCGCGGCGCGGTGGATGTGGAGGTGGCCATCGTCGAGATCGGCGGCACGGTGGGCGACATCGAGAGCCTGCCCTTTCTGGAGGCGGTGCGCCAGCTCAGCCTGAAGCTCGGCCCCACCAACACCGCCTTTGTGCACCTCAGCTACGTGCCCTGGATCGCTGCGGCCGGCGAGTTGAAGACCAAGCCGACCCAGCACACGGTGCAAAAGCTGCGGGAGATCGGCATCCAGCCCGACGTGCTGCTGTGCCGGGCCGACCGCGAGGTGCCGCTGGAGGAGCGCGAGAAGATCTCGCTGTTTACCAATGTGGTGCTGCACGGCGTGATCAGCATGTGGGACGTGGACACCATTTACAAGGTGCCGCGCTTGCTGCACGAGCAGGGCCTGGACGAGCAGATCTGCATGAAGCTGCAGTTGCTGACCAAGGCCGCCAACCTGAGCCGCTGGGATCACCTGGTGCACGAGGTGCTGCACCCCAAGCGCGAGGTGACCATCGCGATGTGCGGCAAATACACCGACTTGTCGGACTCCTACAAGTCGCTCAACGAGGCCCTGCGCCACGCCGGCATCCATGAGCATGCCCGGGTCAAGATCGAGTATGTCGACGCCGAGACCCTCAACCCTGGCAACGCCGCCCAACTGGCCTGCTTCGATGCCATCCTGGTGCCCGGCGGCTTTGGCAAGCGCGGCGTCGAGGGCAAGATCGTGGCGGTGCGCTATGCCCGCGAGAACGGCCTGCCCTACCTGGGCATCTGCCTGGGCATGCAGGTGGCCACCATCGAGTTTGCCCGCCATGTGGCCGGCCTGGGCGGCGCCAATTCGACCGAGTTCGAGCCCGACACGCCGCACCCGGTGATCGCGCTGATCGACGAATGGCAGGACGCCGACGGCACGGTCCAGAAGCGCGATGCCAGCAGCAACCTGGGCGGCACCATGCGCCTGGGCGCGCAGAGCTCGGACGTGCTGCCAGGCACGCTGGCGTTTGACATCTACGGCGCGGTGGTCACCGAGCGCCACCGCCACCGTTATGAGGCCAACCAGAAATACCTGGATGCGCTGCAACAGGCCGGCTTGGTGATCTCGGCCATCACCCAGCGCGAAAAACTCACCGAGATGGTCGAGTTGCCACGCAGCCAGCACCCGTGGTTTGTCGGGGTGCAGTTCCACCCCGAGTTCAAGAGCACGCCCTGGGACGGCCATCCGCTGTTCATCAGCTATATCCAGGCAGCACTCGCCCACCAGGCTGCTGCGGCAAGCGTGCAGCCGGCGCCCGTGCCGGCCTGAGGATCAGCTCATGCAACTCTGCGGTTTTGACGTCGGCCTCGCGCGCCCCTTCTTCCTGATCGCCGGCCCTTGCGTGGTCGAGTCGCTGCAGTTGCAGATCGACGTGGCCGGCCACCTGCAGGAGATCACCGGGCGCTTGAGCATCCCCTTCATCTTCAAGAGCAGCTACGACAAGGCCAACCGCAGCAGCGGCGCCAGCTTTCGCGGCCCTGGCATGGACGCCGGGCTGGAGATCCTGGCCCAGGTCAAACGCCAGCTCGGCGTGCCGGTGCTGACCGACGTGCACAGCGAGGCCGAGATCCCCGCCGTGGCCAGCGTGGTGGACGTGCTGCAAACCCCGGCATTCCTGTGCCGGCAGACCGATTTCATCCACGCTGTGGCACGCTGCGGCAAGCCGGTGAACATCAAGAAGGGCCAGTTTTTGGCGCCCCATGACATGAAGAACGTGATCGCCAAGGCCCGCGCCGCCGCGCGCGAGGCCGGCCTGGACGATGACCGCTTCATGGCCTGCGAACGCGGCGCCAGCTTTGGCTACAACAACCTGGTCAGCGACATGCGCAGCCTGGCGATCATGCGCGAGACCGGCGCGCCGGTGGTCTTTGACGTCACTCACAGCGTGCAGCTGCCGGGCGGCCAAGGCACCAGCTCGGGCGGCCAGCGTGAGTTCGTGCCGGTGCTGGCGCGTGCCGGTATCGGCGTGGGGGTGGCGGGGCTGTTCATGGAAACCCATCCCGACCCGGCCAACGCGCTGAGCGACGGCCCGAACGCGGTGCCGCTGCGGCACATGAAGGCGCTGCTGACGCAACTGGTGGCGCTGGACCGCGTGGTCAAGGCCCAGCCGCTGCTCGAAAACGACTTTTCCTGCTGAAGCCGAGGAGGACGACATGCCCTGCGCCTACGTCATCGTTGACATGAAGGTCACCGACCCTGAGCAATACAAGCACTACATGGCCGCAGCGCCGGCAGCGGTGAAGGCCGCCGGCGGCGAGTATCTGGTGCGCGGTGGCCGCCACGCGGTGCTGGAAGGCAACTGGCAGCCCACCCGTATCGCGATGCTGCGCTTCCCCAGCCTGGCGGCCGCGCAAGCCTTCTACGACGCCGAGCTGTACCGCGCCGCCCGCGCCCAGCGCGCGGATGCCACCGAATTCTTCAACATGGTCGTGGTCGAGGGCGTGGACGCCCCGGCCTGACCCACCGCCATTCAAAATAAAGGAACCCCATGAGCGCCATCGTCGACATCGTCGGCCGCGAGATCCTCGACAGCCGCGGCAACCCCACCATCGAGTGCGACGTGCTGCTGGAATCCGGCGTGATGGGCCGCGCCGCCGTGCCCTCGGGCGCGTCCACCGGCAGCCGCGAGGCCATCGAGCTGCGTGACGGCGACAAAAGCCGCTATGGCGGCAAGGGCGTGCTCAAGGCGGTGGAGCATGTCAACACCGAGATCAGCGAATCCGTGCTGGGCCTGGACGCGTCCGAGCAAGCCTTTCTGGACAAGACCTTGATCGACCTGGACGGCACCGACAACAAGGGCCGGCTGGGCGCCAATGCCACGCTGGCCGTCAGCATGGCTGTCGCGCGTGCGGCGGCCGAGGAATCGGGCCTGCCGCTGTACCGCTACTTCGGCGGCTCGGGCGGCATGAGCCTACCGGTGCCGATGATGAATGTGATCAACGGCGGCGAACACGCCAACAACAACCTCGACCTGCAAGAGCTGATGATCATCCCGGTGGGGGCGCCCAGCTTCCGCGAGGCGCTGCGCTGGGGCGCCGAGACCTTCCATGCGCT
>JANLZT010000789.1:0-2525 GCA_031366465.1 Betaproteobacteria bacterium
CCCGGTGCCGGTGGCGGCAAAGCGGGCGATGCCGGCCGGGTCCAGCTTGACGCAGTGGGCATGCCAGACATCGTCGCCCAGCCAGCCCACGCTGTCGGCGTACTCGGCGGGGGTCATGTTGAAACGGGCCCGGCTGTAGGCGATGTCGTGGTCGTTCTCGGCCAGGTGGGTGTGCAGCCGGGTGCCGAGTGAGCGCGCCAGCGCGGCCGAGTCGCGCATCAGGCCGGGGCTGACGGAAAACGGCGAGCAAGGTGCTGCCACCACCCGCAGCAGGCTGAAGTGGCTGCTGTCGTCGTATTGCTCGATCAGGCGCCGGGTGTCGCGCAGGATGTGGTCCTCCCGCTCGACCAGGCTGTCGGGCGGCAGGCCGCCGTCGCTCTCGCCCAGGCTCATGCTGCCGCGCGCGGCGTGGAAGCGCATGCCCACCTGGGCGGCGGCCTGGATGCTGTGGTCCAGCCGCACGCCGTTGGGGTAGAGGTACAAGTGGTCGCTGCTGGTGGTGCAGCCCGAGAGCAGCAGCTCGGCCATCGCCAGTTGGGTGCTGACCGCGATCATCTCGGGCGTCAAGCCAGCCCAGATGGGGTAGAGCGTGCGCAGCCAGCCAAACAGCTCGGCGTTCTGTGCCGCAGGCACCACCCGGGTCAGCGACTGGAACATGTGGTGGTGGGTGTTGACCAGGCCGGGCAGCACGGCGTGGCCGCGCGCGTCCAGGGTCTCGTCGGCCTGCACATCCGGCGGGCATTGGCCGGCCGGCCAGATCGCCTCGATTTGCGGGCCGCGCACCAGCAGGCTGGCACCGGGCAGCTCGCGCCGGGCGTCGTCCATCGTCACGATCAGGTCGGCATCCTTGATCAGCAGGCTGCGGGGCTGGGGCATGGGGGATGGCATGAGGTCGGCGGGTGGGGGCAGGATCATCACATGCGGCGCCAAGGATTCGGCGCCCGCTGCGGGACACTGCAGGGCCTGTCGAGCCACTTGTTTTGGAGACCTGCATGAACCTGTTGTCCATCCGCCGCCGCCAGGCCTTGTCGCACCTGCTGGCGCTGGGCGCTGGCGGCCTGGGCTGGCCCGGCGCTGTCCAGGCCCAGGCCCAGGCTTGGCCGGCCAAGCCGGTCCGCCTGGTGCTGCCGTTTGCGCCGGGTGGCAGCTCCGAGATCGTGGCCCGCGCCACCGCCGCCGAGCTGAGCAAGAGCCTGGGCCAGTCGGTATACGTCGACAACAAGCCCGGCGGCGGCGGCAATGTGGCGATGGCCGAGGTGGCGCGCACTGAGGACCAGCACACGCTGATCCTGGGCCACATCGGCACGCTGGCGGTCAACCCCTTCATCTTCGACAGGCTGCCCTACGACCCGGTCAAGGATTTCCGCGCCATCAGCCTGCTGGCCAAGGTGCCCAGCCTGTACGTGGTGCCGGCCGAGCTGCCGGTCAAAAACCTGCAGGACTTCATCGCGCTGGCCAAGCGCAAGCCCGGGCGGCTGAACTACGGCTCGGCCGGCAATGGCAGCGCCGGCCACCTGGCGATGGAATACCTCAAGATGGCCAGCGACAGCTTCATCCTGCATGTGCCCTACCGTGGCACCGGCCCGCAACTGACTGACTTGCTGGGCGGCCGGCTGGACGCCGCAGCGGTGGGCGCCCCGGCGGTGCTGCAGCACATCAAGAGCGGCCGGCTGCGCTGCATTGCCACCGGCACCGCCCAGCGCATCGCGCAACTGCCTGATGTGCCCACGGTGGCCGAGCAGGGCTACCCGGGTTTTGAGATGACCCAGTGGTACGGCCTGCTGGCGCCGGCCTCATTGCCGGCTGCGGCGGCCGAGCGCCTGGCCGGCGCGGCTGCCCGGGCCATGCAGGCGCCCGAGGCCCTGGCCCGGCTGCAGGCCGACGCGGCGATTGCGGTGGGCAGCACGCCGGCCGAGTTTGTGCGCTTCATCGCGGCCGAGCAGCAGCGCTGGAAGCCGGTGCTGCTGCGCGCCAAGGTCAAGCCGGATTGAGCGTCACCCGCCAAAGCTCAACATATGCCCCAGCCGGGGGTCGCCCTTGCCGCCCAGCACATCGGCATAGGCCGCAGTCACGGCCGCAGCGCCCACATGCTGCTGCACCACCAGCCAGGGCGCGGCCGGCTGCGCCACCTTGGTGCGAAAGCCGTGCCAGGCCGTCACCAAGCGCTTGCCAAACTCGCCCGGCCCCCAGTCGGTACTGCGCTTCTTGACCTGGGCCGGTGCAAAGAACAGCGTGGCGCGCGGGCCGGGCAGGTCGCGCCCGCCGCCAAGCTGCTCAACATGGGTGCCGCCTATCGAGCTGCTGTGGGCCAGCGCCGTGAAGCGGCGGTGCACCGCCAGCCGCAGGCCGCTGTTGCCGGCAAAGTCAACATAGACGCAGGGTGTATCGGCCGGCAGGGCGTCTAGCTGGTCATAGGCCAGCACCCGGTGGTAGACGCCCAGGCTTGCACAGAAGCCGATGTTGGCCGGTGAGGTCAGGCCCACCACCTGGATGCCGGCGCGCTGGGCCAGCCGCTCGGCGGTGGC
>JANLZT010000805.1:0-4656 GCA_031366465.1 Betaproteobacteria bacterium
TGATCTTCTTGCAGAACCTGCGCTACACGCTGATCCCCACCATCGTGGTGCCGGTGGCGCTGCTGGGCACCTTCGGCATGCTGCTGGTGATGGGCTACTCGATCAATGTGCTGACCCTGTTTGGCATGGTGCTGGCCATCGGCATCCTGGTCGATGACGCCATCGTGGTGGTGGAAAACGTCGAGCGCCTGATGGCCGAGGAGGGCCTGCAGCCGCGCGAGGCCACCCGCAAGGCGATGGGCCAGATCACCGGCGCGGTGATCGGCATCACCGTGGTGCTGGTCAGCGTGTTTGTGCCGATGGCGTTTTTTGGCGGCGCGGTGGGCAGCATCTACCGGCAGTTCTCGCTGGCTATGGTCTCGGCCATCCTGCTGTCGGCCTTTTTGGCGCTCACCCTCACCCCGGCGCTGTGCGCCACCTTCCTCAAGCCGGCTGGCAACCATGCCGAGCGGCGCGGCTTGTTCGGCTTGTTCAACCGGGGCTTCCGGCGCACCGCCAAGGGCTATGAGAGCACGGTGGCACGGGTGCTGCGGCGGGCCGGGCGCTGGCTGCTGGCCTTCGGCGTGGTGATCGCCGCCGTGGTGTTGATGTACGGCCGCCTGCCCTCGTCGTTCCTGCCGAATGAGGACCAGGGCTACCTGGTGGTCAATGTGCAGTTGCCGCCGGGCGCCACGATCGAGCGCACCACCGCCGTGATGCAGCAGGTGGAGGGCTTTTTCATGGGTCAGCCCGAGGTCGATCAGGTGGTGGCGGTGCTGGGCTTCAGCTTCTCGGGCCAGGGCCAGAACTCGGGCCTGGTGTTCGTGCCGCTCAAGGACTGGAGCGAGCGCAGCGGCCCGGCCCATTCGGCCCAGGCCCTGGCCGGGCGTGCCTTTGGCGCGCTGATGGGCATCCGCGATGCGTTCGTCTTCCCCTTGAGCCCGCCGCCGATCCCTGAGCTGGGCAATGCCACCGGCTTCAACTTCCGGCTGCAAGACCGCGCCGGCCACGGCCACGAGGCCCTGCTGGCGGCACGCAACCAGTTGCTGGGCCTGGCCAGCCAGAGCAAGCTGCTGGTGGGCATGCGCCCGGACGGCCTGGAGGACGCGCCGCAACTGCAACTCGACATCGACCGCGAGCGCGCCGCCGCCCAGGGCGTGGGTTTCGAGGCGGTGAATGCGCTGCTGTCCACGGCGCTGGGGTCGAGCTACATCAATGATTTCTCCAGCAAGGGCCGGCTGCAGCGGGTGATCGTGCAGGCCGACGCGCCGGCGCGCATGGTGCCCGAGGACGTGCTCAAGCTGCAGGTGGCCAACAACCGGGGCCAACTGGTGCCGCTGTCGGCCTTTGCCAGCACCCACTGGATCACCGGGGCCATGCAGACCGCCCGCTACAACGGCTACCCGGCGATGCGGCTGGCCGGCGATGCGGCGCCAGGCCGGTCCACCGGCGAGGCGATGGCCGAGATGGAGGCCCTGGCCGGCCAACTGCCGGCCGGCTTCGGCTTCGAGTGGACCGGCCAGTCGCGCGAGGAAAAACTCTCGGGCTCGCAGGCCAGCATCCTGCTGGCGTTTTCACTGCTGGCGGTGTTCCTGTGCCTGTCGGCGCTCTACGAGAGCTGGGCCATCCCGGTGGCGGTGCTGCTGGTGGTGCCGCTGGGGGTGCTGGGCGCGCTCAGCGGCGTGTGGCTGCGGGGCATGCCCAACGATGTCTACTTCAAGGTCGGGCTGATCACGGTGATCGGGCTGTCGGCCAAGAACGCGATCCTGATCATCGAGTTCGCCAAGGACTTGCAAGAAGAAGGCATGGGCCTGATCGAGGCCACGCTCGCCGCCTGCCACCTGCGCTTCCGGCCGATCCTGATGACCTCGCTGGCCTTCATCCTGGGCGTGCTGCCGCTGGCGCTGTCCAGCGGCGCGGGCTCGGCCAGCCAGCGCGCCATCGGCACGGGCGTGATGGGCGGCATGATCACCGCCACCGTGTTGGCGGTGTTCTTCGTGCCGGTGTTCTACGTGGTGGTGCGCAAGCTGTTCCCGGTGGGGCATGTGGCACCGCACGGCACGCCGATCTCGGCGCCGCCAGCAGCGCATCCACCAGCACCGCAGCCGCCTCAGGCGCCGGCCCAGGGAGGCCCGGCATGAGGACCTTCCTTCGCCCTGCCCCGGCCCCGGCCCGGCGCTTGACCGCGGTCGTGCTGGCGATCACGCTGGCGATCACCCTGATGATCGCGCTGACCCTGGCCGGCTGTGCCAGCACCCAGCCGCCAACGGCGCTGCCGCCCGCACAGGCCTTGGCGCAAGCCGACGTGCCTCTGCAGTTGCCGGTTGCCGCTGGCGCCCCGGCCGACACCGCAGCGCTGGGCTGGACCGAGCTGGTGCGCTCACCGCAACTGCGGCAGTGGGTGGCGCTGGCGCTGCAGCACAACCGCGACCTGCGAGTGGCGCTGCTCAATGTGCAGCGCGCGCAGGCCCAGCTGGGCCTGGCCGACGCCAACCGGCTGCCGGTGGTCGGTGCCGGGCTCAGCGCCGCCCGCGCGCCCAACAGCCGGGGCGATGAGGCCAATGCCTTGAGCGCCGGCCTGCAGCTCAGCGCCTGGGAGATCGACCTGTTCGGCCGCCTGGCCAGCCTGAGCGAAGCCGCACGCGCCCAACTGCTGGCCAGCGACGCTGGCCGCCGCGCCACCGAGCTGAGCCTGGTGGCCGCCGTGCTGCAAGCCGGCCTGGCCCTGCAGGCCGACGACGAACTGCTGGGCCTGGCCCGGCAGGCCCTGGCCAGCCGCGAGCAAACCCTGCAGTTGACAACCCTGCGCGAGTCGGTCGGTGCGGCGTCGCTGCTGGAGCTGCAGGCCCAGCAGACCCTGGCCGCCCAGGCCCGGGCCAGCATTGCCCAGCTCAGCCGCCAACAGGCCCAGGACAGCAACGCCCTGGCGCTGCTGCTGGGCCAGCCGGTGCCGGCAGCCACCCTGCCACCGACCGGGTCAGCCCCCCTGCTGGCCGACGAGGCCTGGCTGGCCGAACCCCCGGCCGGACTGTCGTCGGCGGTGTTGCTGCGCCGACCCGACGTGATCGCGGCCGAGCAGACGATGCGCGCCGCGCAGGCCAACATTGACGCCGCGCGGGCCGCGTTCTGGCCGACCATCACCCTCACGGCCCAGGCCGGCCAGGCATCGGGCCAACTGGCAGGCTTGTTTGCGGGCGGCAATTTCGTCTACACCGCCGCCGCCAGTGCGCTGGTGTCGGTGTTCGACGCCGGCCGCCGCCAGGCCAATGTGGCGCTGGCTGCGGCCAACCAGCAGATCGCGCAGGCCCAGTACGAACGGGCAATCCAGGCCGCCTTTCGCGACACTGCCGATGCGCTGGCCGGCAGCGCCACCTGGAGGGCCCAGTTGGCAGCCACCATCGCCCAGCGCGATGCCACCCGCGAGACCGCCCGCCTGACCGAGCTGAAGGCCAGCCAGGGTGCCGCCAGCGCGCTGGAGCGCCTGGACGCCCAACGCGCCGGCTGGGCGGCCGAGCAGGCGGTGGTGCAAGTGCGCCTGGGTGAGCTGATCAACCGGGTGGCGTTGTTCAAGGCGCTGGGGCGGTAAACCGCCACAGCCTGGTTGCGACGCTCAACTTCCAGACTGCGCTTGGCCGCAGCCTGCAGCGCGATGATGACCTGCCCTTCCCCGCCCACCATAATGCCGGGCATGCCGCAGTCCGCACCCGACCAAGCACGGCTCGACGCCGTTTGCGCCCATTACCGGGTGAAGCGGCTGCGCCTGTTCGGCTCGGCTGCCGACGGCACGGCAGGCGACGACAGCGACGTCGATCTGCTGGTGGAATTCATCCCCGGTGAGGCGCCCGGCGCCTTTGCCTTGGTGGATCTGCAGGATGAGTTGTCGGCCCTGTTCGGTGGCCGACACGTTGACCTGGCGTTTGGGTCAGTGCTGCGCAATCCCTACCGGCAGCGCAGCATCGAGGCGCAATTGCGGCCGCTGTACGGATGACACCGGCACAGCGCACGCCGGCCCATGTGGCCGACATGCTGCAGTTCGTGCTTGAGTTGCAGGCGTTGACATCCGATCTGTCATTGCAGGACTACCTTGCCAACCGGGTGCTGAACCTCGCCTTCGAAAAGCTGTTCATCAACCTCGGCGAAGCGGGCCAACCGCGTCGACCCGACCCAACGCAGCACGGTGCCCGGGGTGCCCTGGCGGCAGATCATCGGCTTGCGCAACATCCTGGCGCACGGCTACGAGCAGACCGAGCATGAGAGCCTGTACCGCACCGCCCGCCACGACCTGCAGCCGGTGGCCCATGCCCTCCAGGAGTGGCTGGATAGCCAGGCCTGACAGGGCGACACCCCCTACTGAAACGCCACCTCGGCAAAGCTGCGCAGTTTGCGGCTGTGCAACTGGTCCAGGCGCTGGCGGCGCAGCAGCTCGATGGCGCGCATGCCGATGCGCAGATGTTGATCCACCCGCTCGCGGTAAAAGGCATTGGCCATGCCGGGCAGCTTGATCTCGCCGTGCAAGGGCTTGTCACTCACGCACAGCAAGGTGCCATAGGGCACCCGGAAGCGGAAGCCGTTGGCGGCGATGGTGGCGCTTTCCATGTCGAGTGCCACCGCCCGGCTCTGGCTGAAGCGGCGCTCGGGGCCGCGCTGGGGCAGCAGCTCCCAGTTGCGGTTGTCGGT
>JANLZT010000831.1:0-7094 GCA_031366465.1 Betaproteobacteria bacterium
TGTCGACGTAACGCTTGTTGATCGCCCATTGCTCCGCCCTGGACATAGAGTCCCAGTTGGCAGGCATCTCAAATCGATCCAGCTCCAGCTTCATAGCAAGATATTCATACTGGCCTGAATGGCCAATTACAGTTGCCGGTCGTATCCTGCTCTGGGAGTATGCAGCCATCGCCTTTGCGCTGCCAACTGTCATCGCCCCTAAGAACCCCCCGCCAGCAATTGCTTGGCGCGGCCCGTCAAATCCTCCACTTTTCGCTGCTCGTAGATCGCCAATTCTGCGGCGCTCGAGCTGTCTGGGCGGAGGTTTAGCCCGATCACTTGCCACATATATTCCCGGTACTCTGTATTGTTTCTAAATCCAGAATACTGCAACGGGTTGCCTCTCGCCTCGGTTCCAAACATTTGCGAAGTACGGCCACTTTCATCAACAAAGCTCAAGCCCCGGGTGCCATTCACGAGAAATTGCTTGGACAAGTCGAATAATTGCGCCTCCTCCGAAGCATTTGTACCGCGAATTAATTCAGCCGACCTCTGCATGGCCGTGTCGATGATCGATTCGCCAGCCACATGCAGCCAAAACGCAGCTTCACCTTCGGAAACTTGCCGTCCCAGCTTCTGCGACATGCTGGCCGCCAGCGCATTGGCATTGCCTTTTATCCAGCGAACCTCATACAGGTGCAACTGCCGATTATTCGCATCCGCATTGAACGCCGCCGCCGCCCCGGCAGTCGCCCCGACCCCCGCCCCCACCATCGATTTCGCACCCAGCATCAACGCGTTGTAGGCCAGGCTGTTGTCGGTGATGCCAGCAGCCAGGATGGCTTCGCGCAGCTTGGGCCCGGCGGCCTCGGCCGTCAGCGCTGCCAGACCGCCGGCTTGCCCGAACGACAGAGCGCCGACCACGCCATGCAGCGCTGCCTTGTAGAGCCCGCCGTCCTCCCACTTCTTGGCCTCTGGGCAATTTCCCGCGTTGGCCTCGCCGCCGCAGGCGGCAATTGCACTCGCGCGCTGGGTGGCGGCCACATCCCCGGCCGTCTTGTAAGCCGCCTTGCCAAACGCCGCCGTCACTGCCACCCCGTCGCTCAGTTCTTGGGTGGCCTTGGACCGATCAAAGGTCTGCAGCAGCGGCTGGTGCACCAGGCTGACGGCGTTGCCGGCCAGGCTGGCGGCGTCGCCATAGGCCTTGGCATTGACGGCGGCTATGCGGCCGTCGAGCTTGCCCACCTCGGCCTCCAGCGTTGTCACCGCCGCGCGCCAGGCCAGCCAGCGGTAGCTGGTGTCGGTGCTGCCAGCACCACCCAGCGCAGTTTCGACAGCGGCATCGCCCAGCTTGGCCAAGCCCGCGCCCGCCGCCGCCACCTTGGCGCTGGTGGTGGTCAAAACGCCGGGCACGCCGTCGGCAGCCAGCGGCGCGCTGTTGAACATGCAGTTGTCGCAGGTGGGCGGCTCGTTCATGCGCAGCAGGTTCAACCGGCGCTGGGCGTCGGCCCGCCTGGCTTCCAGCGGTGCGTTCTCGGCCGCGCGCAGCGCGGTGATGCGGCCGGCCTGCAGGTCGGGCCGGCTGAGGCTGAGGCTGCCGCTTGCACTGCCACTTGCACTGCCACTCACCCCGCTGAGCGTGCTGCTGCGCACGTCCGTGTCAATGCGGGCGTAGCCCACGCTGGACCCCGCTAATGGGCCATTGGAGGGCCCCTTGGCATCCTCGGCCTTGCTGGCGATGGACAGGCTCACGCTCCAGCTGCTGCCTTGCACCACGTCCTTGTTCTGCAGGCTCTCGTGGCTGAGGGTCTGCGTCAGCAGCCGGCTGGCCGATGCGGCGCCCTCGGTGCTGATGACGCCGCCGCGCAGATGGGTGTGGCCGTTGACGCTGATGTCAAAGCCGCCGCTGCCGGCGTTGATCGCGCTTTGCTGGCGCACCGCCTCGTAGTCGGCCAGCAGCGCCAGTTGGCCGCGGCTCAGGCCCAGGCTTGGCGGCGCGATACCGCCCGTGCCCGGCACCGGCACGCTGATGTTCAAACCGTAGCTTTGCTCGCGGGCGATGTAGTGGTCCTCGTCCTGCGGGCTGGTGATGGCCAGGTCGCCCGCGCCACTGGTGCCCACCCGCCCCACCACCAATTTGCCGCTGGCCTTGGCACCGTTGAGCGCAGTGTTGCGGCCGCTGGTCAGCGACAAAGTCTCGCCGGCCGCCAGTTGGCTTTGCCAATAGGTGGTGCCCCAGCCGTTGCTGTAGCCGCTGCTGCGGCTGGCGGCCAGGCTGAAGCTGGCGCCGCCCGCGCTGCTGTAGCCCAGGCCGATGGCGCCGCTGCTGCTGCGGGTTTGGCTGGTCTCGCTGCTGCTGCCGATGGCCGCGGACAGCGTGATGTCGCGCGCCGCGCTCAGCCGCAGGTCGTTGCCGGCGCTGAGCTTGGCCGCGATCAACGTGATGTCGCCGCTGTCGCTGCCCCCTGCAGCGCCGCTGCCGGTGGCGCTGATGACCAGATGGCGCCCGGCGTCCATCGTCGAGCTGACCGGCGTGCTGGTCTTGGTCAGGCTGTCGAAGCTGTAGCTGCTGCTGCCCAGGCTGGCATTGATGCTCCAGCCGCCCCAGCCGCTGCCGCTCAGCGGATCGGCTGCAGCCTGGAGCTTGTCGGCCTCAAAGGCCTTGAAGTTGTTGTAGACGGTCAGCCCCGCTGTGAGCAGGCCCAGCGCCTGGTAGCGCGCGTTGTCGGTGCGCCGCGCCAGTTTGCTCATCTGGTCGACGGTTTGCGCCACCTCGATCAAGGGGTGGCTGGCGCTCAAGGTGAGCCCGCTCTGGCGCTGGCGGATCAGGTTGAGCACGCTGGTGGTGTCGCTGTCGTTCTTGATGGCCACGCTGGCCCCAACGACATTGATGTCGCCTTGTGGCGCCGTCAGGTCGCTGCTGATCTGCAGGTATTGGCCGCCGGCCGTGGCGGCGATGTCACCGGCCAGGCTGGCCACGCTGCTGCCATGCTGCACTCGGCTGGCGCTGCTGGTGACGCTGCTGCTGTTCTTGCTGCCGATGGTGATGCTCAGGCCGCCGTTGCCGAAGATGCCGCTCTTGCTGACGCTCGACGAGGAGTAACTCAGGTCGGATTCGGCGGTGGACAGCAGCTTCAAATCACCATCGGCATGCAGGCCCACCGCGCCGTCCGAGAAGATCGCGCTGCCCACCAGGTTGAGCGCGCCGCCCGCACCTATCGACACGCTGCGCCCGCTGATCATGCTGGGCTGCACCGTCTCGTCCACCGAGGTCTTGAGGTTGTCGGTCACGCGCTTGCTGAACCAGCTGCGATTGACCTCGTAGAAGCGCTCGTAGAAGCGATCCGTGGTGATGTCGTGGCTGATGTTCACATCGCGCGCGGCCAGCAGCGAGACCTGGCCATTGCCGGATTCGATGGTGGCGCCGGCCGCAAACAGCTTGCCCTGGTCGGCCCCGGTGCCGCTGGCCAGCACCGCGATGTCGCCCTCGGCCTGCAGCTTGACGCCCACCAGGGTCTCGGTGCTGGGCTTGGTGGTGGTGTTGCCGGCCACCGTGGTTTCACTGGTCAAATCTTTGCGGGCATTGAGCACCACGCCCAGGCCCTGCAGCGCGATGCTGCCGCTGTTGGCACTGAGCTGGGCGCCGTCCAGCGTGAGCAGGCCGGCGCTGGACTGGGCCGAGATGCTGTTGCCCGCCGCCAGCGCCACCCGGCTGAAGCGGGTGGTGGTGCGGCTGGTGCCGGCCTCGTTGCTTTGCGCGCTGTCAGACGCCGGGGCCAAGGTCAGGTCGCCCACGGCGCTGAGCGCGATGTTGCCGCCGGCCGCCACCCGGCCGGCCACCAGGGTCATCTCACCGCCGGCCGTCAGGCGGGCGTCGCCGCTGGCCTTGAAAGTGCTGCGGCTGGTGTTGAGCGCGCCGCCGGCTGCCAGCATCAGGTCACCACCGGCCAGCGTGCTGTTGGTCAGGCTGATCGGCCCCGAGGCTTGGATCAAGGCCAGCCCCGTGGCACTCAGGGCCAGGCCGCTGGCGCTGACCTGTGGCGCCGACACCAGCACCGCCGCGCCCGTGGATTGCAAGCTGCCGGCCAGCGCCAGCGCGCCGTTGGCGTCCAGCGTCAGGCCACCGCCGCGCGCCTGCAACACACCGGCATGGTTGACGCCCACGCCCTGCTCGGTGGCCATCAGGAAGATCTGGTTGGCATACATGCCGCCGGTACTGGCCACGTCGATGGCCAGGGCCGGCCGGGCGTCGCTGCGGGCCACCGCCGTGGGCGCCAGGCTGGCGTACTTGACCTGGTTGGGGCCGGCCACCACATAAATCGCACTGCTGGCGCCGCCCAGTTGCAGCGTGCCGGCCACCTGCACATTGCCGCCGATCAAATCGAGTGAGCCCAGGCCGTCGCTGTACAGGCCGCTGGCGCCCACCGCCACCTGCGCGCCGCTGACCGAGAAGCCGTCCAGCGCGTTGCCGGCCCAGGTGGGGCGGCCACTGACCAGGCTGGCCCGGTTGACATTGATGAAGCCGCAGCCGTTGCAGCTCAAGCCCCAGGGATTGGCGATGACCACGTCGGCCGCATTGCCGAAGACCTCGATCTTGCCCAGCAGGCTGCTGGGGCTGCCACCGGTCACCTCATTGACGATCAAACGGGCCGGGCCGGTTTGCAGCAAATAGGGGTTGGCGGCGATGCCACCCACCAGCGCCGAGCCGGCCACCGCATCGGTGCTGGCGGCCGAGATAGCTTGAACGGTGGCAGCGCCTGCGGTCAAGGTCAGCGACGGTGTGGCCTCGAAATTACAGGCGTTCAGGCGGCAGCGCGGCGGCGGGCTGGGCGCGGGCGCCGGGGCCGGCGCGGGTGCGGGTGCCGGGGCCGGTGTTGGCACGCCCACAGCGACCAGCGAGTTGTTGAGCACCACCCCGCCGGCCGCCGCATTGAACAGGCTGAACAGGTTGTGCGAGACCCCCGAGGTGTTGACCTGCGCGATGTTGACCACCGGCACGCCATTGCCGGCGATCTGCACCGACGGCTTCTTGCCGGCTGGCGCGGCGGCGTCGGCCGCCACCTGGGCGGTGGCCGGCGCAAGTGCTGCGCAGGCGGTGATCAGCGCCAGTACGGCGCGCGCGATCTGCCGCAGGGGCAGGGCTGGATATTGGCTTTGCATGGTGAATCTCCTCCTTTTAGAAACCGATGTTCAAACTGCCCTGGACCAACACGCCCTCGCTGTCGCCGGCATGGCGCAGCACGGGCCGCGCGGCCAGCAACTCCCCCGAGACGGGGCCCCATTGCCAGCGCGCGCCCAGCGCCAGCCCGCTAAGGCTGCGGCGCGGCCCGTCGGCGGGGCTGGTTTGCAGCAGGCGGCCATGGTCGAGTGCCACAAAACCGCGCCAGCCAGCCGAGGGCCCCAGGGCCAGCGGCGGTGGCAGCCATTCCTGGCGCAGCACCACGGCCCCGGCACCCGACAAGGACAGCCGCGCCGCATGGCCGCGCACCGTCCAGCGGCCACCGATGCTGCTGAGATCCACCGGCCCCGCCGGGTGGCTGGCGCCCTGCACCCACAGCCGGCCCTGCCACTCCCAGGGCGTGCTGGCCGGCCCGGCCGGGGCCTGGCTGTCGTCGGCGCTGGTGGGCTGGGGCGTTGGCGGGCGCAGTGCTGCCGCCAGGCCACAGCGCCATTGAAGCTGCAGCCGCCAGGTCTCGGGCAGGCGCTCCACCGGGGCCTGGAAGGCCTCATCGCGGGCCAGGTGCTGGGTGCGTGACAGCTCGGCCTCGGCGCTGGCATCGCCGCAACCCAGGCGATGCCAGAGCGCCAGGCCCAGGTCCGCGCTGGACGACTCGCGGCGTTGCAGCAGCAGCTCGATGCCCTCGACAAAGGCCTGCGACCGGCGCGCGGTGGCGCCAGCCCACAGCGACAGGCGCGCATCCTGGTTGCGCCAGGCTGTCCAGGTCCAGCGGGCCTGGGCCAGCCACTCAGCCCCGCTGTCGGCAAAGCGCCCGACGCCGCCCTGGATGCTGCGCTGGTGCGCGCTGTGCGAGAGATTGGCCGTCCACAAATGCGGGCCCCAGGGCAAGCTGTAGTTGAGCAGCAGGCTGGTCTGGCGCGGTGAGTCGCCGTCCGCCTCGCGGCGGCTGCCCAGGCTGGCCACCAAGCTGATCTGGTCACTCAGGCCCAGCGGTGCATCCAGCGTGACCGAGCCCGACAGCGCCCAGGGCCCGTAGTCAGCCACCTCGGTGGTCTCGGCGCCCAGGCTGGCATGCCAACGCGGCCCGCCGGCCGGCAGGATCACGATCCGGCTGCTGCCGGGCTGCAGCCCTGGCTCGATGCGAAAGCGCGCCGCCTGGCTGGGCAGGCGGGCCAGGTTTTCCAGCGCCTGCTCGATCTGGCGCAGGTTGAGCACCGCGCCGGGCCGCAGGCCCAGGGCCTGCACCGAAGGCAGGCTGGTGCCGGTCGCAGCGCCGGGTTCGATCACCACGCTGTCGATGCGGCCCAGGTGCAGGCGCAGCAGCAGCACGCCGTCAGCCAGGTTTTGCGCCGGCACCTCGATGGTGGTGGTGACCAGGCCCTGGGCCACCAGCCGCGCCTCCAGATTGGTGCGCAGGGCTTCGATGCTGCGCGGCCCCAGGCAACGGTCGGCATAGCGGCCCAAATTGCCGAGCAGGCCGGGGCCAAGGTCGGCCACGCCCTCGCCCGGCAGCCAGGCGATGGTGCTGAGTTGGAAGCATGGCGACTCCCCTGCCATTGGCTCGATCCAGGCCTGCACGCCTTGGGGCGTGAGCACATCGGCGCGCTGGTTCAGGCTGCGTCGCCATTGCGCCAGCTGTTCACGCTGGGCCTCGCCGGCAATGTCTCGGGGTTCATCGGCGGCGCTGGCCGGGCTGGGCAAGGCGGCGGCCACGCAAATCAGCAGCGCCCACCCGAGGCTCGCCAGCGGGCGGCGAAGTCGCGCACCCAATGCGTTATAGCAGCGCATCCAGGGGCCCGTGAGGGCAGGCAGACCAGCAGGCATGTGAAGTCCGGTTCGGCGCCAGGCACGCAGGCCTTGGCATGCGCCGATTGTTCGGGCCGGCACGCCGCGCGGCTCTCCCCCAAAGGGGTGAACAGTGGGTGCACCCGTCACA
>JANLZT010000834.1:0-1924 GCA_031366465.1 Betaproteobacteria bacterium
CCTGGCCTCGGATGTGGGCGGCGGCACGTCCTTGTCGATGCTGCGCACCCTGGCCGACGGCTACAAGGTGCAGGCGATGGCCGGCCAGCGCATCACCGCCTGGGCCCTGCTGCATGCCGCCACCCGGGGTGCGGCAAGGGCGCTGCGCCTGGGTGACGAGATCGGCTGCTTGAACCCCGGCGCGATGGTCGACCTGTGCCTGTGGGACGTGGCCGTGGGCGCCGTGGCCCAGCGCCGCGACAGCCTGGCCCATGACTTGCACGAGCGCCTGTTCGCCTGGGTCACACTGGGCGACGAGCGCAACCTGACTGAGAGCTGGGTGGCCGGGGTTCAGCGCTACCAGCGCGACCGGGCCTGAAATACAAGAGGACCCGACGCCATGCACAGACTCGAACTCAGCGGCATCAGCAAGCAATACCCGGCGGTGCGCGCCAACGACCAGATCAGCTTGCGCGTGGCGCCCGGCCAGATCCACGCGGTGCTGGGCGAGAACGGCGCGGGCAAAAGCACGCTGATGAAGATCATCTACGGCGCGGTGCGGCCCGACGCCGGCCAGATCCTCTGGAACGGCCAGGCGGTGCAGATCCACAACCCGCAGCAGGCCCGGGCGCTGGGCATCGCGATGGTGTTCCAGCATTTCTCGCTGTTCGACACGCTGACAGCGGCCGAGAACGTCTGGCTGGGCCTGGACAAATCGCTGCCGCTGGCCCGGGTGGTCAGCCGCATCAGCGAGGTCTCGGCCAGCTATGGCCTGGCGGTGGACCCGCTGCGCCCGGTGCACACGCTCTCGGTGGGCGAGCGTCAGCGGGTGGAGATCGTGCGGGCGCTGCTGACCAAACCAGCTTTGCTGATCCTGGACGAGCCCACCTCGGTGCTGACGCCGCAGGCGGTGCAGGCGCTGTTTGTCACGCTGCGCCAGTTGGCGGCCGAGGGCTGTTCCATCCTCTACATCAGCCACAAATTGGACGAGATCCGCGCGCTCTGCCACCACTGCACGGTGCTGCGCGGCGGCAAGGTCACCGGCGAGGTGGACCCGACCCAGGAGACCAATGCCAGCCTGTCCCGGTTGATGATCGGCGCCGAGCCGCCCGAGCTGGCGCACCGGCCCAGCGCGCCCGGCGCGGTGGCGCTGGCGGTGCGTGGCTTGTCACTGCAGAAGCAAAACCCCTTTGGCATGACGCTGGCCGACATCGGCTTCGAGGTGCGGGCCGGTGAGATCGTCGGCGTGGCCGGGGTGTCGGGCAATGGCCAGCAAGAGCTGATGGCCGCGCTCTCAGGCGAAGACGTGCGCGCGCCGCGCGGCAGCATCAGCTTGTTCGGCCAGGACATCGCACAGGCGCCTCCCCGGCAACGCCGCGCGGGGGGACTGCACTTTGTGCCCGAAGAGCGCCTGGGCCGGGGTGCCGTGCCCACCATGAGCCTGGCCCACAACACCTTGCTGACGCGCACCGAGGCCGTGGCTGCCAGCGGCTGGATCAACACAGCAGCGGTGCGGCAACTGGCCGAGAAGTTGATCGCCGGCTTCAATGTCAAGGCCGGCGGGCCGGGCGCGGCGGCAAAAAGTTTATCGGGCGGCAACCTGCAGAAGTTCATCGTTGGCCGCGAGATCGATGCGGGCCCGAAGCTGCTGATCGTCTCGCAGCCCACCTGGGGCGTGGACGTGGGCGCGGCGGCGCAAATCAGGGGCGCGCTGCTCAAGCTGCGCGACGCGGGCTGCGCACTGCTGGTGGTCAGCGAAGAGCTGGACGAGCTGTTCGAGATCAGCGACCGGCTGCTGGTGATCGCCCAGGGCCGCATCTCGCCCAGCGTGCCCGTGGCGCAGGCCACGGTGGCGATGATCGGTGAATGGATGAGTGGGCTGTGGGAGCGTGAACATGCTCAAGCTTGAAGCCCGGCCGCAGCCGTCGCAGGCCATGTCGGTGGC
>JANLZT010000039.1:0-2216 GCA_031366465.1 Betaproteobacteria bacterium
CAGCCACAGCTTGAGCAGCAAGCCCAGCGCCAGCGCCGCGCCGATCGCCCGGCGCCGGCCTCGATCACCGCGCAGCAGTTGCCAGGCGGCCACCGCCACCGCCGCATGCAGCACGCCCGAGAGGCCGCCGTAGCGGGCCAGTGCCGGCTGGGCCAGCAGCGCCAAATGGGTGAGGGGCCAGGCCAACGCCCAGGCCAGCGCGGCACGTCGGCCGCAGCCGGCGCTGACCCCCAAGGCCGCCACCAGCGCGGTGCCCAGCAGGTTGGCGCCGAGGTGCAGGGGGCTCAGGTGGACCCAGGCGGCGCTGACGCTGCGCCAGGGCTGGGCCAGCGCCAGCTCGGGCTGCCAGCCCAGCAGCGCCGGATCGAAGGCCGGCGCGATCAAGGCGCCGCCGGCCGCCAGCGCGCACAGCGCGGCCCAGGGCGCCCAGAGCGCCCTAGTGGGTATCAGTCGAACACGGCCTGCCACAGCGCCAGCACGGCGGCCTGGTGCCGCGCCAGGTGGGCGGGCTCGAACTGGGTGGCTTGCTCGTCCAGCCGCGCGCCGTGCTGGGCCCGGCGCAGCTCGCGGTAGGCCTGGGCTGCGGCCTGGCCGACGCCGGGCGGCAGCAGGCCGGCAGCCTCGGCACGCTGCAGCAGCGCGATATTGCCGGCGTTGTCCAGCAACTCGGGGTGGCGCAGCGATTCGGTCAGCACCAGGGTCTGCACCGCAAACTCGGCATCCACCATGCCGCCTGGGCTGTGCTTGACGTCAAAGCGCCCGGCCTTGACCGGCCGCGCCGCGCGCAGCTTGTTGCGCATCTCCAGCACCTCGCGGTGCAGCGCGGCGGTGTCGCGGGGTGCGGCCAGCACCTCGCGGCGGACTTGATCGAAGCGCGGCGCCAGGTCAGCCGCGCCGGCACAAAACCGGGCCCGCGTCAGGGCCTGGTGCTCCCAGGTCCAGGCGGTGTTGCCGCCGCGCCCGACCTGGTAGCGCTCGAAGGCCTTGATCGAGGTGACCAGCAGGCCCGAGTTGCCATTCGGCCGCAGCGCGGTGTCGATGTCGAACAGCTCACCGGCGGCGGTGCGCAGCGTCAGCCAGGTGATCAGCTTGCGCACGAAGTGGCCGTAGACCTCTTGTGCGCGGTCGGCATCGGGCTCGTCGGCATCGTCGTAGAGGAAGACCACGTCCAGGTCGCTGCCGTAGCCCAGCTCCTTGCCGCCCAGCTTGCCGTAGGCGATCACCGCAAAGTGGGGCTGCGGGCGGTGGTGCTGGCGCAGCCGCGGCCAGGCCCAGCGCAGGGTGCAGTCCAGCGTGGCGTCGGCCAGCGCCGACAGGTCATCGGCCACTTGCTCGACCGTGATCAAACCCTCGACATCGCGCACCAGGGTGCGGAAGACCTCGGCATGGTGGGCATGGCGCAGGGTATCGAGCAGCGCGTCCTCGTTGTCCTCGCCGCCGCGCTGCCAGGCGCTGTGGCGGTCGTCCAGCGCTGCGGTGTACTCGGCGGCATCAAAGCGCTGGTGCAGCAGGCGCGGGTCGGCCAGCTCGTCGATCACGCCGGGGTGGCGCATCAGGTACTGCATCGGCCAGCGTGCCAGGCCCAGCAAGCGCAGCAGCCGGCGCATCACCTCGGGCCGCTCGACCAGCAGCGCCAGATAGCTGTCGCGCCGCAGCAGCGGCTCCAGCCAGTCGATGAAGCGCAGCGCGGCGGCCTCGGTGCAACTGCCATCGGCCACGCAGCCCGCGCTGCGCTCGATCAGGCGGCCTAGCCGCAGCTTGCCCTCGTCGCGCAAGTTGGCCACCCGGGCCTGGCCGCGCCAGGTGCGCACCCGCTCGGCCAGCAAGGGCGGCAGTTTGTCCAGCAAGGCGTCGTGGTCGATGGCCAGCGGCTCGGGCCCGCAGCGCTTGCAGCCGTTGCCCGCGCCCTTGCCCACTGCCGGCGCCTGGCCGTCGTGCAGCAGCATGTCGAACTCGGTGGCCACCAGCTCGCGGATCTGGCACAGCCGGTCCAGCAGCTCGCAGGCCTCGGGCTTGCAGGCGGCCAGGCCGAGTGAGACCGCGATCCAGGTCAGGTCGGCATCGGCGGTGGGCAGCAGATGGGTCTGCTGGTCGTCCAGGTACTGGATGCGGTGCTCGACCTGGCGCAAAAAGACATAGGCCTCGGCCAGGCGCGCGGCGGTGTCGGGCTTCATCAGCCCGCGCCCGGCCAGGCGCTGCAGGCTTTTGAGGGTGGA
>JANLZT010000053.1:0-2046 GCA_031366465.1 Betaproteobacteria bacterium
CGGCCTGGTGGCCGAATCAAGCGACCACCAGCCCCGCATCGGGCACCAGCAAATAGCCGGCAAATGCGAAGTTGGCAAAGCTCGACCGGTAGCGGCCCTGGCCGGTGCGCAGCAGGTCGATCACCACGCTGTCGTCCAGCGGCTCGGGCCGGCCGCCCTCGGCCAGGCTGGCATAGGTCTCGACCGGCGCGTCCTGGGCGCCGTTCTTGTGCGACCACTGGCCGGTGAGTGAGTCGCGCCGCAGGCAATGGAAGCCGTCGGTCTTGACCACCATCGCCACCAGGTAGTGGTGGGCCGTGCAGCGGTGCACCGGCGGGTTGTCGGGCTGGGGCAGGGTGGCGCCCAGCGGCCGCGACACCACCGCCACCGGGCGGCCGCAGGCGGCGCCGTCGGCCAGCACGCCGTCCATCAGCGCGGCCCAGTAGGCCGGCCGATCAGGCCAGGGCGGCTGGGGATGGGGCAGCACCGGGGCCCCGGCGGCGCGCCCGGGCAGCGGGCTTTGGCCGCCGCCGGGCAGCGTGCATTTCATCGCGTAGGCATAGCCATTGACCAGGCCCGCGCCGTTGCCCTCGGCCACCGGCATGGTGGCTTCTTCTTCGGCCAGCAGCCAGGCCGCCAGGTCGGTGACGGCCCCATGGCGGTTGCGCGGCGACGCCGCCGGGTCGGCCTTGCTGGCGGCCCAGGCCTCGTAGGCGGCCCACAACTGGGCCAGTGCCGCCACCTTGTGCATCGCGGCGGCGCTATCAAAATGGTGCAGGGCCTCATCCAGCGCCATCAGCAAGGGCGACCGGGTGTGGCGCAGGCCAGGGAATTTTCTGGCGTCGGTGGCCGCCAGCCAGCGTTGACGGGTCCAGGGTCCGGGCATGCGGGGTTTCCTCGGTTTGGGGCGGATTCGATCATGGATGGCAGCGCTGCGCGTGACCGTCAGGCCGCGCTAACCTTGCCGGCCATGACGCCCCAGCCCGCCGCCCCTGCCCGCCTGGGCCCCGCCCACCAGCGCCGCCTGCGCGAGGTGTGGCGGTCGGCCGGCTGGCCGTTTCAAGACCTGATCGAGATCGAGCTGCTGGCCGCCGGCCTGCTGGCGCGTGAGTGTGACGGCAGCGGGCGCGCCTTGGTGCGGGTGACCGATGCCGGCATCCACCAATTGGCCGAGACCTTGCAGCACAACCGCAATGCCCGCAACGCCCACGAGGACCTGGTGGCCCGGGTGGCGCGCGAGATGCAGCGCGCCGGCCGGGTGGTGTGGCGGGGCCTGAGCCTGCGCGCCCGGGTCGGCGAGACGCCGGTGCCTGCGGTCAACGCCGCCTCGGCAAGCGCAGCGGGCGAGCCCGCAGCGGCCGAGCCGGGCTGGGCGATCGCGATGCCCGACGTCTATTCGATCCGCCACACCACGGTGGAGGACTACGTCGAGCCGATCGCCCACGAGATCAAGGTCGGCCGCGCCGACCTGCTGGCCGACCTGCGCCGCCCGGCCAAGGGCGAGGCCTACCGCTGGCTGAGCAGCGAGTGCTGGTATGTGATCCGCGAGGGCATCGCCCAGCCGGCCGAGATCCCCGAGGTCTACGGCGTGCTGCTGGCGCGCAGTGACGGCAGCTTGGCGGTGGCGCGGCCGGCCTCCAAGCGGGCCATGCGGCTGCCGTTTGCGGTGTGGATGGCGCTGGCCCGCGCCACGCCCGAGCGCGGCGACGACGCCGCGCAGGCGGTGCTGGGCGGGCCGGCAGCGCAAGGCGACCCGGCGCCGCCGGGCTGAGGCCGCGCTGCGCCGCCGCCCCGACCACGGCGCCACAATGCAGGCCGCTGCCCGCAGGAGCCCCAGCCATGCACCGTCCGACACCCCGCCCCCTCCTCCAGCGCCTGGCCAGGCTGGTCACCGCCGCCGGGCTGTGCGGGCTGCCCAGCCTGGCCCCGGTGCAGGCCGCCACCGCAGGCGCGGCCGTCAGCGGCCCCAGCGTGGATTGGCGCCAGGCCGCTGGCGATGCCGACATCGAGCGCGCCTTGGCCCAGGCCAGCGCCGAGCACAAGCCGCTGCTGCTGTACTGGGGCGCG
>JANLZT010000056.1:0-8971 GCA_031366465.1 Betaproteobacteria bacterium
GGCTACTGCGCCAACGGCATGGTCTACGGCATCCCCTGGGGCGGCGACGGTGACACCTGGTTGATCGTCGACGGCAAGCTCTACATCAATGGCGGCGCTGGCTCGAAGGCGGCCTTTTTGCTGGATGTGCCCGGCAACATCCGCCTGGCCGACAAATACTGGGCCGAAGAGGCGCGCAGCAGCAACAGCTTTGTGCAGCGCGCCAGGCGTCTGGTGCTGCGGGTGCCGCACTACAAGACCGGGCCCGAGCTGGAGCAGATGGTCAAGCAGGCGGCGGCCAAGCCGGGCTGAGGCAGCCCGCTGACCACCGCCGGGGCAGCCTCAGAAGCACTCAGGGATAGCCAAGCGCCGGCTGGCCAAAGCCCTCGGCAGCGCGCCAGCCCGGGGGCTTGAGAAACAGGTTGTTGAGCATGCCGCCGGTGTCATAGACCGGCCAGGCCTGGCCGGGATGCTGGGCCAGCCACTGCGCGTGGATCTGGGCGCCTGTGAGGTAGTGCGGCACCTTGAAGGCATAGGCGCGCAGCGATTGGGCGCGCCAGCCCTTGGCGGCGATCTGCGGCCACAGCCGATCCGCGTGGGCGATGTTCCAGGCCGGGTCCAGCCCCCAAGCGGTCTGGCCCAGCACGTCGCCAAAGATGAACAGTCGGCCGTCGCGCACCTGCCAGGCGGTCGGGTCGCTGCCCAGCTTGACCGCAAAGGCCGCGCCGCTGGCGCAGAAACCCCCGTACTGCGGCTCGTAGCGGGCGGGTGAGGCCTCGAACAGGGCCCGGTTTTCGGCGCTGGCGAAGTAGTAGCTGCGGTCGGGCAACGCGACCACGATCTGCGCCGAGCCGCGCACCGGCTTGCCCTGGGTGAAATAGGCCACCGGGTCGTGGCCCAGCAGCATCACAGGCCGGCCGGCGCCATCAGTCACCGTGGCATAAGGGGTGCCGCAGCCGGCCAGCAGGGCCAGCAAGGCGGCGCACAGCATGATCCAGGCGGTTTTCATCAGCGGTCCTCCGGGGGGTGGGCACAGCAGCGTCTGCGATGCCAGTATGCCGCTGGGCCGTCAGTCGGCCAACGCCGCCCCGAACGCAAAATCCCGCCCCGGCGCGGCGGCAAACAAGGCTTGGGTGTAGGCATGCTGGGGGTTGCCAAACACCTGGTGGGCCGGGCCGTACTCCACCACCTGGCCCTGGCTCATCACCGCGAGCTGGTCACACACTTGCGACGCCACCCGCAGGTCATGGGTGATGAACAGCATCGCCAGGTTCAGCCGGCTGCGGATCTCCTCAAACAGCTGCAGCACCTGGGCCTGCACCGACACATCCAGGGCCGAGACCGCCTCGTCGGCCACCAGCAGCTCGGGCTCCATCATCAAGGCGCGGGCGATGCAGATGCGCTGGCGCTGGCCGCCCGAGAACTGGTGCGGGTAGCGCTCCATCGCGCTGGCGTCCATGCGCACCAGGGCCAGCAGCTCGCGGGCGCGCTGCAGCGCCGCGCCCTGCGACAGGCCATAGTTCATCGGCCCCTCGACCATCGCCTGGCCCACGCTGCGGCGCGGGTTGAGCGAGCGGTAAGGGTCCTGGAAGATGATTTGCACTTGGCGCCGCAGCGGGCGCAATTGGCGGGCCGGCATCATCGCGATGTCCTCAGCCGCCTCGCCCGGGCGGTCGCCGCCCAGCATCACGCTGCCACCGCTGGGGGCGATCAGGCGCACGATGCAGCGCGCCACGGTGCTCTTGCCCGAGCCGGATTCACCGACGATGCCCAAGGTCTGGCCGCGCCGGATCTCAAAATTGACATTGCGCGCCGCATGCACCGTGCGCTGCGGGCCGAACCAGCGCTTGTCCAGATAGGTCTTGCCCAGGCCCTTGACGCGCAGCACCGGCGCTGCAGCGGCATCGCCCGGCCGGGCCTTGAGCGCAGCAGCCCGGCCTGGGGGCCGCTGGCGTGGTGGTCCTCGGGCAGCAGGAAAGTGGCCGAGCCGGCGATCTCGGTCAGACCGTAGGCCCGCATGAAGCTGCAGCCGAAGGCGGCCATGGCGTCGGCGAGCACCCGGTCACTGATCGGCGAGCCGCCACAGGCCATCAGCTTGAGCGTGCTGAAGTGCCGTCCTTCAAGGTGGGTGACTGCAGCATGAACAGGATCATCGACGTCACCACAAAGGTGTGGGTGATGCCGTGCCGGCCGATGGCATCGATGTAAGCGCCGGGGTCGAAATCGGGGTAGGACGAACCAGCCGCGCCGCTGTATAGCGAGAACAGCGCCATGTTGGCGCTGGCAATGTGGAAGGTGGGCAGGGCATTGCCGATGACGCTGTGGGTGCCCATCTGCCACACCGACGCGTCCAACTGGCAGTTGTAGGCCAGGCCAGCATGCGACAGCACCCCCCCTTGGGCGGGCCGATGGTGCCGGATGAGTAGAGCTGCAGCACCGCGTCTTCGTGCCGGGCGGCCACCGGCGTGAAGGCCGGCGACGCGGCGCCAAACCAGTCATGGAAGGCGGCCTGGCCGTCATGCGCGCCATCGGTCACCAGCACCTGCCGCAGGCTGGGCATGGCAGCGCGGTCAAACAGCGGCAAGAGGGCCCGGTCGGCCAGCATCAGCTTGGCGCCGCCATGGGCAACGATATAGCGCACCTCGCCGGGCGCCAGGCGCCAGTTCACTGGCATGTCTACGGCGCCCAGCTTGGTGGCGGCCAGCGTCAGCAGCAGGGCCTCGATATGGAACTTGGTCAGCACTGCCACGCGGTGGCAGGCAGCGATGCCGGCATCCGCCAGCGCATCGGCGATGCGGTTGCTGTCGCGCTCGATATCGGCAAAGGTCCGTTGCCGATCCCCGCAGCGATCGGCCAGCGCCTACGCGACCTTGAATGGGGGGGCCAGACTTCGAGCGTGAAAATGCCGCCTTGATGGGCGGCACTGGCTGCTGGGAGTGGTGGACTAGTACTGCGTTTCACCAAACCGCTTACACGAAATCGCGTCTTCGTCCGCCATGCGTCGTTGCAAATCCTCGCCATAGCTACGGCTATGGCTGCGGTTTTGCGCCTAGCCTGACGAACGAATCCATCGATTTCATTTGTAAGCAGTTTGGTGAAACGCAGTACTAGTGGGTGAACTGAGCTGCCCTTTGCAGTCCATCGCGAACGAGAGAACTGAACAGCCTCACCTCGGCAACTGTGCTGAGAATCATCGCCTCACGGCTGGCAGCGTCAGGATCATCACGGTCATCGATCACGGCCCATTTCATCAGCGCCGCTGCCTCCTGTCCGTTGTTGAGGTCGATCAACTTGCGCAGCACAGCGCTTGTGGATTGGCTTCGGGGCTTGCAGGCATACACCAAGTCCTTCTCGGCCTGGATGTCAACGACGATTGTCTGCCCGGTGACACCCTTGAACTGGACGTTGCGCAGGAGGCCTGCGCCGTTCGCTAACTCAATGGCTGCAGCCACGTCCTCAACAAAACCCGCAGAGTCCGGGTCAGAGTCCTGGCTTGATCGCTCCCAAGCGGCTACGGCTAGCAGGGCCTGTGTCATTCGGGCGAAGGCTTGCGGGGCATCTTCACTGGTTGCCCAGACTTCAATCTCGCCGTCGTCGGTGAACTGCAGCCCGAAGGCTTCAATGATGTCGGCTACGGACTTGATCCGCCGTCCGTCATTCACGTCAACGCCCCGCCCGGCAAGATGCCAAAGCGTGCCGCAGTCGTCAAAGAACCGAACACCGCTACCCATTTCTTGCACAAAGATCGGAAATGCATTGCCATCTGCAAACCGGAAAGGCGTCTCCACCAAGGCTACATCCCCAGAGTCATCCATGGGGGTGCAGTGCAAGCCGACGACAGACGAAAACTGATTGCAGATCATGGTTCACCCCACCAAGTCGAACAAATCGGGGTCGGTCAGCGGTGGATCAAAAGTTATGTTGGTGGCCGACTGAAAGTGGGCCAACGTCGCATCGTCGTCCCATCGGCACCAAGTTGCATCGCCGATGTTCCTCAGGTCGCCGACATGCTCATGCGGCCATTGGTGGCGGTCTGCTGGCAGCTTTGGCCAAGGTCGGATGCTCAGTTGATACAGGCGCTGAGGCTCTGCGAAACATCGCGGAACGAAATTGGCAATCCTCCCCAATCACCGCCCAGATGGGCCTGGACGCCGAGGGCCTGGCATTCAACGTGCACGAACCCGGCCGCATCGGCTTCGTTGAGCGGGCCGTGTCACCGAAGCACCAACGGGACGATGCCCTGGATGATGAATGGAAATGCAAAACGGGCTTGAATGCCCCCTGCTTGCCAGCTTGTGGCGGAAGCGGTGAGATTCGAACTCACGGAAGGGTTGCCCCTTCGGCAGTTTTCAAGACTGCAGCCTTAAACCGCTCGGCCACGCTTCCTTTGAAGGCGCGCAGTCTAACCGTTTCGATGCACGCCGCCGGCAGAGAAAGTGCCTTTAGTCGGGCTTTTGCGCCGGCTCGCAGGCCACCTGCACCAGCTCGCGCCGGCCGCCGTCCACCCGCACAGCGCTGAGCGCACCGCCCCAGACGCAACCGGTGTCGAGCGCCAGCAGATCGGGGCGGTTCTGCAGGCCCAGCGTGCTCCAGTGGCCAAAGGCGATGGGGGTGTGGGCGGTCAGTCGGCCGGGGATGTCGAACCAGGCCTGGTGGCCGGGCGGGGCGATGCCCGAGCCGTCCTTGGTGTCGAACTCCAGCCTGCCGTCGGGCGTGCAGTAGCGGATGCGCGTCAGCACATTGAGCACCATGCGCCAGCGCGCAATGCCCTGCAGCGCGTCGTCCCACTGCGCCGGGGTGTTGCCGTACATCTGGCGCAGAAAATCGGCCATGGCCGGCCCGGCCAGCACGCCTTCAACTTCGCGCGCCAGCGCCAGGGTTTTGGCGGCATCCCATTGCGGCACCACCCCGGCGTGCACCAGCAGCCAGCCCTGGGTCTGGTCAGCCAGGCGTTGATGGCGCAGCCAGTCCAGCAGCGCGGGGCGTTGCGGGTGGGCCAGGATGTCGTCCAGGGTGTCGCTGGGGTGGGGCTGGCGTGCGCCCACCGCCACCGCCAGCAGGTGCAGATCGTGGTTGCCCAGCAGGCTGGTGGCGGAGGCGCCCAGTTGCATCAGCCGCTGCAGCGTCTGGAGTGAGGCCGGGCCCCGGTTGACCAGGTCGCCCAGCAGGTGGATGTGGTCGCGCGAGGGCGAGAAGCCAATCTTGGCCAGCAGGCGGTCCAGGGCGTCGCAGCAGCCCTGCAGGTCGCCGATGAGGTAGTGCATGGGGTGATTCTGCTACGCTGGCCGCCCTGAAGAATCCGGGGCGCTTTTGCGGCGCCACTGCATGGACGTCGCGCTGCTGCTGTTCCTGATCCTGGTCAACGCCTTGTTCGCGATGTCGGAGATGGCGCTGACCACCTCGCGCAAAGCCAGGCTGGCAGTGATGGTCGAGGCCGGTGAGCCCGGCGCGGCGGCCGCCCAGGTGCTGCACGACGACCCGACCAAGTTTTTGTCCACGGTGCAGATCGGCATCACCTCGATCGGGGTGCTCAACGGCATCGTCGGCGACGCTGCTTTCTCGCAGCCCCTGGCCTCCTGGCTGCACAGCGTGCTGCCGATGATCAGCCCGCGCATGGCCGAGCTGACGGCCACCGCGCTGGTGGTGCTGATCATCACCTTCATGACCATCATCTTTGGCGAGCTGGTGCCTAAACGCCTGGGCCAGATGTACCCCGAGCGGGTGGCGGTGCTGGTGGCCCGGCCGATGGACATGCTGTCCTCAGCCACCCGGCCCTTCGTATGGCTGCTGTCGGCCTGTACCGAGACCGTGCTGCGCCTGCTGGGCATCCGCCATGCGCCCTCGCGCAGCGTGACCGAGGAGGAGATCGCCGCCAGCCTGGAAGAAGGCCTGGACGCCGGTGTGATCGAGGCCCAGGAGCACCAGATGGTTCGCAATGTGTTCCGCCTGGATGAGCGCCAGATCGGCTCGATGATGATCCCGCGTGCCGAGATCACCTGGCTGGACCAGCACGCGCCGCTGGCCGCGATGCTGTCGCAGATGACCGTCAACGGCCACTCGCGCTACCCGGTGTGCCGCGATGGCCTGGACGACGTGGTGGGGGTGATCCAGGCCCAGGACCTGCTGGTGCCCTTGTCGCGCGGCGAGGTGCCCGACCTGGCCGTGCTGATGCATCCGCCGGTGTTCGTGCCCGAGACCCTGTCGGGCATGGAGTTGCTCGACCACTTCCGTGCCACCAGTGCCGAGCTGGTGTTTGTGGTGGATGAATACGGCGCGGTGCAGGGCGTGATCACGGTGCGCGATGTGCTGGAGGCCATCACCGGTGAATTCAGCACGCCCAGCGCCGAGGATGCGTGGGCGCTGCGCCGCACCGACGGCAGCTGGTTGATGGACGGCATGATCCCGGTGCCCGAGATGAAAGACAGGCTGGAGATCCGTGAATTGCCCGAGGAAGATCGGGGCCGCTACAACACCCTGGCAGGCATGATCATGCTGCTGCTGGGCCGGCTGCCGCACACCACCGATGTGGTGGAATGGGACAGCTGGCGATTCGAGGTCGTGGATCTCGACGGCAAGCGAGTGGACAAGGTGCTGGTCAGCCGCATCGCACCCATCGACGACGAACCCAACTAGCCATGATCAACGAAAACCTGCACAAGAAGGCGGTCGCCCTTGACCGCGTCAAACACCGCGATTTGAAGCTCAAGCTGGGCGCGCGCGATTTGTCCAACGTCAGCAAGCTCAATGCGTTCTTCGTGGCCGGCACCGAGTTCACCGACGCCTGCAAGGAGTACCCGGTGGTCTGGGTGGCGGCCGGCAAGTCTGACGACGGCAAGCCCCTGGTCGCGCCGATCGCCGTGTTCGGCCTGAAGGCCGAGCAGAACCTGTGTATTCAGGGCGATGCTTGGCGGGTGCGCTATGTGCCGGCGATGCTGCGCCTGTACCCGTTTGCGCTGGCACGGGTGGCGGCCACCGAGATGGTGGTTTGCATGGACGAGAGCTGGATCGGTTTTGGCGCTGAGGGCCAGGCCTTGTTCGACGCCAGCGGTGAGCCCAGCGCCTTCACCCTGGACGTGCAGAAACAGCTTGAGAACTTTGAGCAAGAGGTCGAGCGCACCCGCCTGGCCGGCGTGATGCTGGTTGACAAGGGCCTGCTGCGCGACATGCGCTTCGATGCCACGCTGCCGGATGGCAGCAAGCTGGTGGTCGATGGCTTCCTGACCATCGACGAAGAAAAAATGGCCGCGCTCAGCGATGCTGACCTGGTGGTGCTGGCGCGCAACGGCCTGCTGGGCCTGATCCACGCCCACCAGATCTCGCTGGGCAATATGGCCAAGCTGGTCGAGTGGCACATCGAGCGCCAGGCCAGCGCCGCGCCGGCCGCCTGATTTGAATCGACCCAGCGCCGATCAACCCAGCCGGGGGGCCGCAACATGTATCTGAAGAACGCCTGGTACGTGGCCTGCACCCCGGCCGAGATCGACGACAAACCACTGGGCCGCACCATTTGCAAGCAGCCCATCGTCTTCTACCGGGGTGGTGACGGTGCGGTGGCGGCGCTGGAGGATTTTTGCCCGCACCGGGGCGCGCCGCTGTCGCTGGGCCGCGTGATCGAGGGCCGGCTGGTCTGCGGCTACCACGGCCTGGAGATGGGCAGCGACGGCAAGACCATCGCGATGCCGGGCCAGCGGGTGCGGGCCTTCCCGGCGATCCGCAGCTTTCCGGTGGTCGAGCGCCACGGCTTCGTCTGGGTCTGGCCGGGCGACGCGGCACTGGCTGACCCGGCTGCCATCCCCGCTTGCGAATGGGCCGACAGCCCGGACTGGGCCTTTGGCGGCGGCCTGTTCCATATCGCTTGCGACTACCGGCTGATGGTCGACAACCTGATGGATTTGTCGCACGAGACCTACGTGCATGCCAGCAGCATCGGCCAGAAAGAGATCGACGAGACCCCCACCACCACCAAGTCCGTGGGCGACACGGTCAGCACCTCGCGCTTCATGGACAACATCCAGGCGCCGCCGTTCTGGAAGATGGCCCTGCGCGGCAACCACCTGCCCGACGACCAGCCGGTGGACCGCTGGCAGATTTGCCACTTCTCGCCGCCCAGCCACGTCATGATTGAAGTGGGCGTGGCATTGGCCGGCCAGGGCGGCTACCAGGCCGATGCCAAGGTCAAGGCGTCCAGCATCGTGGTCGACTTCATCACCCCCGAGACCGAGACCTCGATCTGGTACTTCTGGGGCATGGCGCGCAACTTCAATGCCCGCGACAAGGCGCTGACTGCGTCGATCCGCGAGGGCCAGGCCAAGATCTTCAGCGAGGACCTCGAGGTGCTGGAGCGCCAGCAGCGCAACCTGCTGGCCTGGCCTGAGCGCAGCCTGCTCAAGCTCAACATCGACGCCGGTGGCGTGATGGCGCGGCGGGTGCTGGACCGGTTGATCGCGACTGAGCTGGCCGGCCCGGCGGCCACCGCCGGCCATGCCGCAACGCCATAGCTGATTTGCCGCTTGCGGGCCTGGATTTAGGGGCTTGCGCGAACAGCCCAGGGGCGTGTGGCAACGCACAATCTCCCCGCAATGCCTTTTTCAGATTCTTCGGAGACCCCCATGACGAGACGACAGCATCTGATCACCCTGGCCGCCCTGAGTGCCGGCGCCCTTGTCTTGGCCGCCGCGCCGGTGCAGGCCCAAGACACCGTGAAAGTGGGCGTGATCCTGCCGATGACCGGCCCGTCGGCGTCCACCGGCAAGCAGATCGAGGGCGCGATCAAGCTCTGGCAGCAGCAAACCGGCAGCAAGGCCGGCGGCAAGAAGATCGAGGTGCTGATCAAGGACGACGCTGGTGTGGCCGACACCACCCGCCGCCTGGCGCAAGAGCTGGTGGTCAACGACAAGGTGGTGGCGCTGGCCGGTTTTGGCCTGACGCCGCTGGCGCTGGCCAGCGCCCCAATCGCCACCCAGAGCAAGACGCCGATGGTGGTGATGGCCGC
>JANLZT010000066.1:0-8665 GCA_031366465.1 Betaproteobacteria bacterium
GAGCTCGCTTCCCAGAATGCACCCGTCGATTCGGACGAAGGGAAGCTGATGGACGCTGGCAATGCCACCGTGGCGCAGACATCACAGGCGGATCGGCCGCTGGACGGCCTGCTGGTGGTGGCGCTCGAACAGGCCGTTGCCGCGCCCTACTGCAGCAGCCGGCTGGCCGATGCGGGTGCGCGCGTGATCAAGATCGAACGCCGCGAAGGCGACTTTGCGCGCGGCTACGACCGCGCAGTGAACGGCGAATCTTCGTACTTCGTCTGGATCAACCGCGGCAAGGAATCGATCGCGCTCGACATCAAGCAGGGCGAGGATCTGGCGCTGCTGGAACGCATGCTGGCGCGTGCCGACGTTTTCATCCAGAACCTCGCACCCGGTGCCACCGACCGCCTCGGGCTGGGCTCGGCCGCGCTGCGTGTACGCCATCCGCGCTTGATAACCTGCGACATCAGCGGTTACGGCGACACCGGGCCGCTGACCGCGATGAAGGCCTACGACCTGCTCGTGCAAGCCGAAAGCGGGCTGGTCTCGGTGAGCGGTGCGCCCGGCGAGTGGGGGCGCATCGGCGTCTCGTTGTGCGACATCAATGCGGGCCTCAATGCACTGATCGGTATCCAGCAGGCGCTGCTGGCGCGCGCACGCACGGGCCGGGGCTCGGCGGTCAAGGTGTCATTGTTCGACTCGGCGGCCGAGCTGATGAGCGTGCCGTATCTTCAGGCGCGTTATGGCGGCCGGGCCCCAGAGCGTGTCGGCCTCAAGCACCCGACCATCACACCCTACGGCGCCTTCACCTGCGCCGACGGCCGCCACATCGTGATCTCGATCCAGAACGAGCGGGAATGGGCCGACTTTTGTCGCGAGGTCTTGCGCGACCCGGCGCTGCTGAGCGACCCGCGCTGTGCCGACAATGCGGCGCGATGCGCCCATCGGGAGTGGGTGGACGGCAGGGTGTCGGACGTTTTCGGTGAGTTCGCCAGTGCCGAGGTCATCGACCGGCTGACGACAGCGCAGACCGCCTACGGCAATGTGAACACGGTGCATGACCTGATCGAGCATCCGCAACTGCGCACTCGCCCGATGCAGGTCGCCGAGCGCACGGTCGAGATTCCTGCTGCGCCCTGGCGCATGGAATGGGATCGTGACGACTTCCCGCGGGCGCCGAGGCTGGATCAGCACGGCGCGGCCGTCCGGGCCGAGTTCAGCCCGTAGATCCCTCTTGCTCCGGCGCGACCGATCAGCGCTGGATCGCGCTCGAGGGCGTGGGCTGGCCGGCTGGAACGGCTGGCTGTCCGCGCATTCGCGCGACCATGAATGCGGCAGCTTGCGTGATGTGGGCACACGCCAGGGCTTCAGCGCGCTGGCCATGGCCCGCCACGATCGCGTCCAAGATTTCGGAATCCTGGTTCCAGATGTCGCGCGGCTTCTCGTCGCGGGTCAGCACCTCGCCCATCACGCGTTGCGTGTAGGTCAGGTAGGTGGCCAGCGCCGGCGCCACCAGCGGGTTGCCCGACAGCACGTAGATGAACTCGTGGAATCGCATGTCTGCCGCGATCATCTTCGGCACCGAGCCGCTGGCCACTGCCTTGCGGCCGGCCTCGATGAGCGCCGGCCCGAGCCTCGCTGCGCGGTCGGCGTTGTGTTCGGCAGCGCGCCGGCAGGCCAACCCTTCGATCACCGCGCGCATGTCGTACATGTGCCGCACATGCTCCGGGTCCAGCGGCGCGACGATCAGCCGCCGCCCGGGCGCATCGCTGAGGACGCCCTGGTTGAGCAGCAGCGTCAACGCTTGCTGCACCGGCTGGCGCGAAACGCCCAGCGCCTGCGCGAGTTGCTCCTGCACGAGGCGGTCGCCAGGCGCCAGCTTGCCCGATGCGATTTCGGCCAGGATGGCGTCATGCACCTGTTCGACGAGGTTGGGCTGGGCAGACAGCACCTTCATGGTGTCACTCTCGGTCGGAAAAACGATCAGCCGTCGCGGCACCCCGATTCTACCCAGCCCGCCGCCGCGTTCGGCACCCGCGGCAGCAAGTTCCGCATTCTGAACTCAGTTGGGGATTACACCGACTTCAGAACTCTGAATTCAGACTACAGTGAATTTACTTCATCGATGCCGCGGGGCCCCCACATCATGTCCTCCATGCTTCCTTGTTCGTGCCAGGCCGAGCACCCCGTCAGCGGGATCCGCCGCAAGGTGATCAAGATCACTGCGGCCGGCCTCGCCGCTCCTTGGGCCCTGGCAGCCGGCCTTGCCCACGCCAAACCCATGCCCGGCGATCGCCTCGTCGAGGAAGATGCCGAAGGCACGCCGACGCCGCTGCGCGCCTCGGACCTGCGCCCGGGCAAGCCCTTGCTCGCCTTCCCGTTCGACGCCGCCAAAGGCGAGGTGCGCAGCGATTCGCGCTTGAACAAGGTCGTGCTGATGCGCTTCGCCGAGGCCGAGATGAACGCCGAGACCCGCGCCCGATCCGCGGGTGGTGTGGTGGCGTTCTCGGCGATCTGCACGCACCAGGGCTGCGACGTGAAGACCTGGCTTTCCAAGGAGCAGGCCCTGGTGTGCTTCTGCCACTCGACGAAGTTCTTGCTGCTCGAGGGCGGCAGCGTGGCCAGCGGCCCGGCCCCGCGCGCTCTGCCTTTCCTGCCTCTGTCACTCGAAGGCGATCAGCTGGTGATCGCCGGGGCCTTCAGCACACCACCCGGTGGCACGGCTTGACCCCGTTCCGCTCATTCACCCCATTGCCCCACAACCACAAGGAGATAGACGAATGAACCTTCTGCTCAACCGACTGGCTGTCGGCATCGCCGTTGCACTGCCCTGCATCGCAGCCCATGCCGCACCGGCTGCCTACACGCCCGTGACTGACGAACGCCTGCGCAATCCCGAGCCGGCCAACTGGTTGCAGTACCGCGGCAACTACGGCGGCTGGGGCTACAGCCCGCTGGACAAGGTCAGCAGCAAGAACGTTGACAAGCTCACGCTGGCCTGGGCCTTCGCCACCGGTCAGACCGACGGGCACCAATCGCCGCCGGTGGTCAACAACGGCTACATGTACGTCACCACGCCGGGCGCCCAGCTGATCGCCCTCGACGCCAAGACCGGCCAGGAGCTGTGGCGCTACAAGAAGGAAGTGTCGGCCGAGATGCTGCAGCTGCACCCGACCAATCGCGGCGTCGCGCTGTATGGCGACAAGGTCTACCTGGCCACGGTCGATTGCCACCTGGTCGCCCTCGACGCCAAGACCGGCAAGGTCGCCTGGATCAAGCCCGTCGGTGACTGGAAGGCACTGCAGTACATGACGCTCGCGCCACTGGCGGCCAAGGGCAAGATCATGGTCGGCTCGTCCGGCGGTGAGACCGGCGTGCGCGGCTTCGTCGCGGCATTCGACGCCGAAACCGGTGCCGAGGCCTGGCGCACCTACACCACGGCTGCACCCGGCGATTCGGGCGGCGACTCCTGGCCCGGCGACACCCACAAGAACGGTGGCGGCAGCATCTGGATCACCGGCACCTACGACCCGGCCGCCAACCTGGCCTATTGGGGCACCGGCAACCCGGCGCCCTGGCCCATCGACGAGCGCAAGGGTGACAACCTGTACACCACCTCGACCATCGCGCTGGATGTGGACAGCGGCAAGATCAAGGGCCACCACCAGTACACGCCCAACGACGCCTGGGACTGGGACGAGGTCTCGGCGCCGCTGCTGATCGACACCGAGATCAAGGGCCGCAAGGTCAAGGCCGCGGTGCATGCCGGGCGCAATGGTTATCTGTGGATGCTGGAGCGCAAGGACGGGCCGATCGGCTTCATCGACGCGATTTCGTATGTCAACAACAACGTCTTCACCTCGGTCGACAAGGCCACCGGCCGGCCTACCTACAACGAGGCACGGCGCCCCGGTGTGGGCAAGGGCAATGTGAACTTTTGCCCGTCGCTGTGGGGTGGCAAAGACTGGCCGCCCGAGGCCTGGAACCCCAAGACCGGCTTGTTCTACATCCCCGCCAACAACAATCTGTGCTCGGAGTTGCCCGAGCCCGAGGCCATCAAGTACAAGAAGGGCGATCTCTTCATCGGCTATCCCATCGACAAGGTGCTGGGCGGCCTGCGCTACCAGGACGGCAAGGTGCCGGCCACCATCGGCGAGCTGCAGGCCTGGGACCTGAAGACCGGCAAGCTGGCCTGGGTGCACAAGTTCCCCACCTTCAACTGGGGCCCGCTGCTGACCACCGGCGGCAACCTGGTGTTTGCCGGCGGCACCAATGACCGGATGTTCCGGGCCTTCGATGCCGCCAACGGCAAGGTGCTGTGGGAGACCGCCATGCCGTCGGGCGTGACCGGCGTGCCCAGTTCGTTCTCGGTCGATGGCGAGCAGTACGTGGCGGTGCAGGCCGGCTGGGGGGTGGACGCCCAGCGCATGCAGGCCGGCATCGACACCTTGATGGGCAAGACCACCGGCGTGCCCCAAGGCGGCACGGTGATGGTCTACAAGCTCGGCAAGTAAATCGCGCGCTGGCTGTCTGCGCTGCCGGCGCTGCCGGTGGTGCCGGCCGATGGCCGGCACCTGGCTACACCAGCCAGGCCACCGCCGCCGAGAAGCTGAGAAAGGCCAGCCCGGTACTGAGCAGCACGATGCGGGCAATCCGGCCGGCGTCAGCGCCAAAGCGCTCGGCCAGCATCGGCACATTGCTGGCGCTCGGCAGCGCCGCCACCAGGGCCAGCACGGTGGCGGCAAAGCTGTCCAGCGGCGCACCGGCGGCGATGGCCAGCCGGCCTGCACCCAGCACCAGCAGCGGGTGCACGATCAACTTGAGCAACACCACCTGCAGCACATCGCTGCGGTGCAAGGCGGCCGGCGCGGTCACTGCTGCCCGCATCCGCGACCGCGCCAGCAAGGCGCCCAGCGTGAACAGCGCCACCGGCGACGCCGCATCGGCCAGCATCGCCACCGGCTTCATCAGCATGGCCGGCACGTTGAGGCCCGACGCCGACACCAAGCACCCCAGCCCGATGGCCCAGGGCAGCGGGTTGGTGGCCATGCCCTTCAACGCGTTCAACACCGCCTGGCCCGAGCTTTGCGCGGTGCCGCTGCCGGCATCGTTGCCTGTCCGCAGGCGCGACAACGCGATGCACAGCGACGAGGTGATCACCATGTCGACCGACAGCGCGACGATGGCCGGCGCCGCCGCCCGCTGGCCCAGCAGCCCGACCAGCAGCGGCACGCCCATGAAGCCCGAGTTGGGGAAGGCCGCCACCAGCGCGCCAAAGGCGGCGTCGTTCCAGCCTATGGCCCCTCTGCGGGTGGTGGCCACGCAGAGACCCACCATCAGCAGGGCGCACAGCAAATAGGTGCCGAAGATGCTGGGGTCGAGCATGCGGGTGATCGGCGTGACCGCGCCAAAGCGCAGCAGCATGCAGGGCAGCGCAAAGTACAAGACAAACAGGTTGAGCCCTGGGATCGCGTCCAGCGGCAGCCAGCCCCAGCGCGCCACCGCATAGCCGCACAGCACCAGCGCGAAGAACGGGAAGGTGATCTCCAGGATCTGCAGCATGGGCCCCGGCCGCTGTCAGCGGCCATCACTGGCAGTCACTGGCCATCAGTGGTGGCCATCACCCAACCGGCCGGCGATCACGGCCGCCCCTCGGCCGGCCGCTGGCCCTTCAAGATGCGCCGGGCCAGGCTCCAGCGGTGCACCTCGGACGGGCCGTCGTAGATGCGGAAGGCGCGCATGTCGGCAAAGATGCGGGCCACCACGGTTTCGGCCGTCACACCCTGGCCGCCCAGGATCTGCACGCAGCGGTCGGCCACCCGCCAGACGGCCTCGGAGACGATGACCTTGGCGCGGCTGGACTCGTGCAGCCCAAGCTGGCCCTGGTCCAGCACCCAGGCGCAGTGCTGCACCGTCAGCCGCGCGGTGTGCAGGTCCATCTCGTTGTCGGCCAGCATGAAGCCCACGCCTTCGTGCTCGCCGATGGGCCGGCCGAAAGCCAAGCGACGGCGCGCATAGTCCACCGCCACGTCGTGGGCCCGCCGCGCCGCACCCAGCCAGCGCATGCAGTGCGTCAGCCGTGCGGGCGACAGCCGCACCTGGGCATAGCGCAAGCCCTGGCCCAGCTCGCCCAGGATGGCCGAGGCCGGCACCCGCAGCCGCTCGAAGCGCAGCACGCCATGGCCACCGGGAAAGCAGGTGTCGAGGGTGTCCATATTGCGTTCAAGCGTGATGCCGGCGGATCCCATATCGGCCAGAAACATCGTCGCGCCGGCATCCGGCACCTTGGCCATGATGATGGCCAGGGTGGCACCGTCGGCGCCGGTGATGAACCATTTGTGGCCGTCGATCAGGTAGTGGCCGCCGTCAGCGTCCAGCACCGCAGTGGTGGCCAGCATCGACGGATCACTGCCGGCGCCAGGCGCGGGCTCGGTCATGCAGAAGCAGGATCGGATGCGGCCCTCGGCCAGGGGCCGCAGCCATTGCTCTTTCTGCGCGGCGGTGGCCACCGCCTCCAGCAAATGCATATTGCCCTCGTCGGGCGCAAACACGTTCAGCGCCACCGGCCCGAGCATCGAGTAGCCGGCTTCCTCAAAGGCCACCGCGCGGCCGGTGTGCGACAGGCCCAGGCCGCCGTATTCATGCGCCGCGTGGGGAGACAGCAGGCCAGCCTGGCGCGCCTTGTCAATCAGCAGCTCGCGCAGCGCGTCGTCCGGGCCGTGGGCGCCTTGGCGCGGGTCGGTCTCGAAGGGGATGATCTGCTCAGCGATGAAGCGCCGCACGCGGGCCTGAAGATCAGCGAGATCGGGGGGGAGTGTGAAATCCATGGGCTTGGTCCTGGGTAGGTGTGGGGGCGGATGCGAGCGCGGCTCAGCCTTGCCGCCACTTGAGCTCGGCATCGTCCCACGCGCCCAGCGCCTGCAGGTCGGGCACCCAGGCCAGGCCTGACTTGGCGTCGGATGACGCGGCCTCGGGCGTGACCAGCACGTCCAGCAATGACGGCCGCCCTGCACGCACGACGGCCAGTGCGCGCCCGATGGCGCCGGGCAAGTCCTCGGCGCGCTCCACCCGTGCGGCGTGCACGCCAAAGGCGCGCGCCATCGCCGCGTGGTCGGCAAACTGCAGCCGGGTGCCCACCACCTTGCCGTGGGTTTCTTGCTGGTCGCGCACCTCGATGGCCCAGCTGCCGTTGTTGGCCACCACGATCAGCACCGGCGCCTGGTGGCGCGCGGCGGTGTCGATCTCCATCGCGTTGAAGCCAAAAGCGCCGTCGCCGGTGGCCACCACCACGGTGCGGCCGGGGCAGGCCAGGCTGGCCGCCACGCCAAACGGCGTGCCAATGCCGATGCAGCCCAGCGAGCCGGGGTCGAGGTAGCTGGTGGCCGGCAGGCCGACCCGGGCAAAGCTGAGGAAGTCACCGCCGTCGGCGATCAGCACGGCGTCGCGCGGCAAGGCTTCGCGCAGCGCGGCCAGCAGCCGGTTGGGGTGCATCAGGCCGTCACTGCCGGGTGGCGCCAAGGCCATCGACGTGGCCAGCTTGTCGGCGCGCGCCTGGTGCTTGGCGCGGGTGCTGCGGGCCCATTCGAGGTCGGTGGCCGGGGCGCGGTCGCCAGCGCGCGCCAGGATGGCCTCCAGCGCTGCGGCCGGGCTGGCGAAGATCTCGGCCGCGCCGCGCCGGTTGTCGCGCAGCTCGGCGGCGCAATCGGCGATGCGCACAAAGCGGGCTTCACCGAACACGGCGGGCGAGCCGTAGGCCAGCTGAAAGTCCAGCCGGCGGCCGACTGTGACCACCACATCGGCCTCGCTCATCACCGACCCGCGCATCGCCGCCACCACCGACGGGTGGTCCTCGGGCACCAGGCCGCGGCTCTCGCCGGTGTCGAGGTACAACGCGCCCAGTTTCTCCAACAGGCGCTGCAGCGGTGCGCCCGCCGCGCGCGCGCCACGCCCCGAGATGAACAGCGGGCGGCGCGCCGACCACAGCAGGTCCACCGCCTCGGCTATGGCCGCCGGGTCGGGCAGCATCTGGCGGCGCGGCCGGGGCGCCATCAGCTCGGGCAGTTGCACCGCGCGCGAGACCGCAGCGCGCAGCGTATCGACCGGGAAATCCAGGTAGACCGGGCCCGGCTCGCCGCCGGCATGGCCCAGCGCGCGCGATACCGCCTCGTCCAGCTCTTGCAGCGCCAGGTCGGGCTCGCGCACGGTGCGGGCGTAGCGGGTGAGCGGCCGCACAAAGTCGGTGTGCAGCATGTCCTGCAGCGCGCCTCGGTTCTCTTGTGCGCGCGGCGGCGTGCCCGAGAGCACCAGCACCGGGGCCTTGGCCACATGGGCATTGGCGATGCCGGTCATGGCGTTGGTGACGCCCGGCCCGGCGGTGACGATGGCCACGCCCAGGCCGCCGGTGAGCTCGGCATGGGCGTGCGCCATGTAGACGGCGGCGCGCTCATCGCGCACGTCGATGATGCGGATGCCTTCGGCGTCCAGCCGCATCCAGATCGGCATGATGTGGCCGCCGCACAGCCCGAACACCCGGTCAACGCCGCGGGCCTTGAGAAAGCGCGCCACCAGCGCGGCGGTACAGGTGTCGGAGACGGTAGAGCTGCTCATGATGATCGCGGTGCCTGGAAAAAAGTCAGAGAAAGCCGGTGGAGATCCACGGCACGGCGGTGACGACGGCCAG
>JANLZT010000093.1:0-1896 GCA_031366465.1 Betaproteobacteria bacterium
TCGTTCAGCACCACGATCAGGCTGTCGACATTGGCCTCCAGCTCCGCAGTGCCCAGGTCGGCCTGCTTCATGCGGCGCGGGCCTTCAAAGTCGAAGGGCTTGGTGACCACGCCTACCGTGAGGATGCCCATCTCCTTGGCCACCTTGGCGACGATGGGCGCCGCACCCGTGCCGGTGCCGCCGCCCATGCCGGCGGTGATGAAAACCATGTGGGCGCCTTCCAGGCTGGCACGCACCCGGGCCTCGGCCTCCTGGGCGGCGGCCTTGCCCTTCTCGGGTTTGCCGCCGGCCCCCAGGCCGTTGTCGCCCAGTTGGATCAGCTGGTGGGCGCTGCTGCGGTTGAGCGCCTGCGCGTCGGTGTTGGCGCAGACAAACTCCACCCCCTGCACCCCCAGGCTGATCATGTGTTCGACGGCATTGCCCCCGCCGCCCCCCACGCCCACCACCTTGATGCGGGTCCCTTGGTCGAATTCTTCGATCATCTCGATAGGCATGTGAATCTCTCCTGTGTGGTCGTCAAGCAGTTGCCAAGAAACGGATAAAACCATTCGGTTTGAATGAAGCGGTCAGACTTCTCAATCGCGGCGCCTTCGGGCCCTGTCGGCCTGTTTGGCACCTGTTGTGGATCAAAAATTACCCAAAAACCAGTCCTTGGCGCGGCCGAACAAGGTCTGCACCGACCCCGCCTGCTGCGCCACCTTGTGGCCACGCGCGCGCGCCAGCCGGGCCTCCTCCAGCAAACCCATCACGGTTGCAGAGCGCGGGTTGGCCACCATGTCGAACAAGGGCCCGTGGTAGGTGGGCAGGCCCTTGCGCACGGGTTTCAAGAAGATGTCCTCGCCCAGCTCCACCATGCCCGGCATCACCGCTGAGCCGCCGGTGATGACGATGCCCGAGGACAGTAGCTCCTCGTAGCCGCTCTCGCGTATCACCTGGTGCACCAGCGAGTAGATCTCCTCGACCCGCGGCTCGATCACGCCGGCCAGGGCCTGGCGGCTGAGCATGCGCGGCGCGCGGTCGCCCAGGCCAGGCACTTCGAGGTTCTCGCTCGGGTCGGCCAGCATCTGCTTGGCCACGCCGTACTCGACCTTGATCTCCTCGGCGTCCTTGGTGGGGGTGCGCAGCGCCATCGCGATGTCGCTGGTGATCAGGTCACCGGCAATCGGGATCACCGCGGTGTGGCGGATCGAGCCCTCGGTGAAGATGCTCACATCGGTGGTGCCGGCGCCGATGTCGACCAGCGCCACGCCCAGCATCTTCTCGTCCTCGGTCAGCACCGCCGCCGCGCTGGCGCTGGGGTTGAGCACCAGGCGGTCCACCTCCAGGCCGCAGCGCCGCACGCATTTGAGGATGTTCTCGGCCGCGCTCTGGGCGCCGGTGACGATGTGCACCTTGACCTCCAGCCGGCTGCCGCTCATGCCCACCGGCTCTTTCACCTCATGGCCGTCGATCACAAACTCTTGCGGCTCCACCAGCAGCAATCGCTGGTCGTTGGGGATGTTGATGGCCTTGGCGGTCTCGACCACCCGGTGTACATCCACTGGGGTGACCTCGCGGTTGTCGCGCACGATCACCATGCCGGTTGAGTTCTGGCCGCGGATATGGCTGCCGGTGATGCCGGTGTAGACCCGCTCGATCTTGCAGGCGGCCATCATCTCGGCCTCTTTCAAGGCGGCCTGGATGCTTTGCACCGTGGCGTCGATGTTGACCACCACCCCGCGCTTGAGGCCATGCGACGTGGCCACGCCCAGGCCGGCCAGCCGCAGCTCACCGTTGGGCAGCACCTCGGCCGCCACCGCCATCACCTTGGCGGTGCCGATGTCGAGCCCGACGATCAAATCCTTGTATTCCTTGGCCATGTGTGCCCTTTGGTGTGCTGGCTTATCGCCTGCGTTG
>JANLZT010000100.1:0-3934 GCA_031366465.1 Betaproteobacteria bacterium
CTGCGACGACCTGAAGTGGGAGTTCAGCCCGCACCACTCGGTGCAGACAGTGGGCATCAATGATTCACTGCGCCAGGCCGGATCGCCGGCCTACAAGCGCTGGCATGCGGCGGTGCTGGCGCTGGGCAACGGCGCGCCGCCCAAGCAGGGCGCGATCTGGCTGACCTACTACCCCAACATCATGGTCGAGTGGTATCCGCATGTGCTGGTGGTGTCCACGCTGTATCCCAAGGGGCCGCAGAAGACCGTCAACATGGTCGAGTTCTACTACCCCGAGGAGATCGCCGCCTTTGAGCGTGAGTTCATCGAGGCCGAGCAGGCCGCCTACATGGAGACCTGCATCGAGGACGACGAGATCGCGCTGCGCATGGACGCCGGCCGCAAGGCGCTGATGGAGCGCGGCGACGACGAGGCCGGGCCCTACCAGAGCCCGATGGAGGACGGCATGCAGCACTTCCACGAGTGGTACCGGCGGGTGATGGGGATTGGGCGCGCGCCCTGGTGATGGCCTGGCACTGCCGGCATTGAAAAGGGCCGCAGACGCGGCCCTTGCTGTTTGTTCAGGCTGGCTTGGCCCTCACTTCTGATAAACCCAAGCGCCACCCTCGATCTTGACCATCACCCGGGCGCGCTGGTCCAGGCCGTTGTGGTCGGCGGCCGACATATTGAAGGTGCCGTGGGTGCCAACCACCTCCCGGGTGGCCTCCAGCGCGTCGCGCAGCGCGGCGCGAAAGGCCGGCGTGCCGGGCTGGGCCTTCTTGACCGCCACCGCAGCAGCCGCCTGGATCACCAGGCCCGCATCCCAGGCATGGGCGCCAAAGGTCGAGACACTGCCCTTGCCGAACCTGGCCTCGTAGGCAGCGGTGTAATCCAGGCCGGCCTTGCGCGACGGGTCGCTGGCCGGCAGTTGCGCGGCCACCAGCACCGGGCCGGCCGGCAGCAGCGTGCCCTCGCCGTCGGCGCCCACCACCCGCAGGAAATCGGCATTGGCCACCCCGTGGGTCTGGTAGATCGCGCCCTTGAAGCCGCGCTCCTTCAGCGTGCGCTGCGGCAGCGCGGCGGGGGTGCCCGATCCGGCCACCAGCACCGCCTGCGGGTTGGTGGCCTGCAATTTGAGGATCTGGCCGGTGACCGACGCATCGCTGCGGTTGAAGCGCTCGCTGGCCACCACCGTGATGCCCTTGATACCGGCGGCCTTGCCGAACTCTTGCGACCAACCCTCGCCATAGGCATCCGCAAAGCCAATGAAGGCCACCGTCTTGATGCCGGCCGTGGCCATGTGCTGGGCGATCGCCAGGGCCATCATGATGTCATTCTGCGGCGTCTTGAAGACCCAGCGGCGCTTGGCATCGACAGGCTCGACGACCCGGCTGGACGCCGCCAGCGAGACCATTGGCGTCTGGTTCTCGGACACCACGTCCAGCATCGCCAGCGAGTTGGGCGTGGTGGTGCTGCCCAGGATCACATCCACCTTGCTCTCGGTGATCAGGCGGCGCGCATTGGCCACTGCGGCTGTTGTGTCACTGGCATCGTCGAGCACGATGTAGTTGACCTTGTGGCCGGCCATGCTGCGTGGCATCAGCTCGATGGTGTTCTTCTCGGGGATGCCCAGCGAGGCCGCCGGCCCGGTGGCCGACAGCGTGACGCCGATGGTGATGTCGGCCCGGGCCGACAGTGACAGCGCGGCCATCGCGACCGCCAACAGGGTTTGCAAGGTCTTCATGAAGGGGTTCTCGTTGAATTGACCGACCGGTCGGTCGATCATAAGTGACCAGGCTGACGGCTTGGGGTGGCCGGGGCCTGGGGGAAACCCGAGGAATCGGCGGGGCCACTGGGTCTGAACAAGGGCCGGCAGCGCGTTGCGAGGTGGCATCAATCTCAGCTTGCGCGCGGCTTGCGACGCCGCACAGCGGCTGGCGGCGGTGCCGGCATGTGCTGCTGGATAAAGACCTCCGGCGTCATCGCGGGGACCGACGAGCCTTTGAAGCAACGCACATTGCGCGTGACGATGATCTGCGCGCCGCAGGCCATGGCGGCGGCGGCCTGGAGCGCGTCTTCATAGTCCGGCATCGGCCAATCGAGGGCTTGCAGGGCATCGCTGCGCTGGGTGACGGCCAGGTCAGCCCACAGCAGCAGGCTGCGCACGAAATCGCGCGCCTGGGCCGCCGAGCGCTGGCGCTCGATCAGGTAGGCCAGTGTCGCCACCGAGTGCCAGGCCAGCCAGGCCTGGTGCTCGCGTCCGCAACGGGTGATGACTTGCGCGGTGGCCGGCTCGCCCGGCCGTTGAAAGGCCACGTCGAGCAGGATGTTGATGTCCAGCAGCAAGCGCATACCGGCAGGCGCTCGCGTTTGTGACGATGCTTAGCGAAGGTGCTTGGTCAGGATGTGCGCGACGCGCTCATCCTGTGGCTTGGCCTCGGCTTGGCCCGGCCCAGCCGACAGCCGGCCCCGCCATTGCGCCACCCAGCGCTCAGCCGTACCGGCCTGGTCTGCCTGCCGGCCCAGTGACTGTTCCAACGCCTCACGCACCACCGCCGACTTGGACAGGCCGCGCGCGCGGCTGGCGGCTTGCAGGGCGGCGTCCAGTTCTGCGGGGATTTTCAGCGTCAGCACGTTCATGGTCGGGCTTTGGTATTACGTATTGGCGAATGGAATATTACCAGTGTCGCAGGCCGTTGCTGCCGGTAACCCGCCAAGGAATGCCCGCTGCCCAAAGCACGGCAGTCGCGACCGCCAACAGGGTTTGCAAGGTCTTCATGAGTGCCGGCAGATGCGCTGCCACCCCAGCCCACCCCAGCAGGCCGCCAACAGCAAGCGCAAGCCGAAGGGTGCGCGCGTCAACGCCCCAGCGGCCCGCCACCTTCCCCAGCAACTCGATCACCATCCCTGCAGCCGGACCAGCACCCACGTCAGCTTGAGCGCCGCCAGCGCCAGCACCCGGGCCAGGCGCTTGACGAGCAGACCATTGGCCAACACCAGCAGCAGCGGCTACGCCACCTTGCGCAGGCTGAAGGGCTGACCGACATGCTGATCAAACAAGGCAGAGGTGGTTCGCGAAGCGCGGGCGATGTGGCAACCCAGCAGGTCACTCGGCGGGCCCAGATGCTGCGCGACCGGCTCGCTCGGGCGGTCGGCCTCAGGCGGGTCGGTGCCGGCTGGGTTGATCGCCGACCCGCAGGGGCGCTGGCGCGGCAGGGTGCGTTCGCCTAACCCGAAGGGCCAGTCACCTCCCGGCCGTCTGACCCGCGATAGCAGCCTCGCCTCGACACCCCCCAAGCTGGGGGGGTGAAGATTGCACGAAAGAGCATAGGCTCAGAGCGCAGCAGGCAAGGCCAGAGAGCGCCTGGTGCAACCACAAACCCAAGGGCGCTTTGAAGCATTGTTTGGTTGTTGCCTGCGAGGTCGCCGGGTCGTCGCCAGATTCATTCCCCTGCCCCACCCAACAAAACCGAAAGTTCACGACCGCCATGAAGAACATCGCCACGCCAACCCGTTTCTGGAGCGGCTACGCCACGGCCCTCGGCGGTCTCGCCGTTGCTGGGGCCGCCCCATCGGCCGACGCCAGCATCCTCTACACCGACATCGTGGATCTGACGATGAGCACGGTGACCGGGAACATCGAATTCGACCTCGATCATTCTTCTGCTGGGCCTTCTTATGCTACTTTGAACGGCGCGCAGGCCGGTGCAGACTTTCAGTTGAGGTCCACGGGCTCGACGGATGTCACCACGGCGCTCTCATTTGGCAGCAATCAGATGGCGGGCTATTACCTGTCAAAGCTTTCTGCGGGTGCGACCATCGATGCCGGCCAACCCTGGAATGGGGGTGTCAGCTATTTCGAGTTCTTCGACACCGGCAATTGGCAAGGCGGCGCCGACGCCTACCTCGGCCTGCGCGTCAACCATGGCGTCGATTTCAACTACGGCTGGGCGCA
>JANLZT010000102.1:0-1932 GCA_031366465.1 Betaproteobacteria bacterium
CGAGGGCGTGCCCTGGGTGGGCCAGGCGCCGTTCAGCAAGCGGCCGCACATGTTTGCCAACCTGGGCGACGGCACCTTCTTCCACTCGGGCTCTTTGGCGATCCGCCAGAGCATCGCCTCGGGCGTGAACATCACCTACAAAATTCTCTACAACGACGCGGTGGCGATGACCGGCGGCCAGCCGGTGGACGGCATCCTGACGGTGCCGCAGATGACCCGGGTGGTGGAGGCCGAAGGCGCCCGGCAGATCGTGGTCGTCACCGACGAGCCTGAAAAATATGCCGGCGCCAGCGGCCTGGCCCCGGGCGTCACCGTCCGCCACCGCGATGAGCTCGACACCGTGCAGCGTGAGCTGCGTGAAGTGCCCGGCTGCAGCGTGCTGATCTACGACCAGACCTGCGCCACCGAAAAACGCCGCCGCCGCAAGCGCGGCAAGCTGGTCGACCCGGCCAAGCGGGTGGTCATCAACGAGCTGGTCTGCGAGGGCTGCGGTGATTGCAGCGTGCAGAGCAATTGCCTCTCCGTTGAGCCGGTCGAGACCGAGTTCGGCCGCAAGCGCAAGATCAACCAGAACAGTTGCAACAAGGATTACAGCTGCACCAAGGGCTTCTGCCCCAGCTTTGTCACCGTCGAGGGCGGCGAGCTGAAAAAGCCCAAGCCGGCCAGCCGCGTTGACCCCTTCTTGCTGCCAGCCGTCCCGCAACCGCTGCTGCCGGCCTCGCTCGGCGCCGCTGGCCAGGCCCGCGCCTGGGGCATCGTGGTGGCCGGCGTGGGCGGCACCGGGGTGATCACCATCGGCCAATTGCTGGGCATGGCCGCCCACCTCGAAGGCAAGGGCGTGGTCACGCAAGACTCGGCCGGCCTGGCGCAAAAGGGTGGCGCCACCTGGAGCCATATCCAGATCGCCGACACGCCCGAGCTGATCTACACCACCAAGGTCGACACCGCCAAGGCCGACCTGGTGATCGCCTGCGACGGCATCGTCGCCGCCGGCAAAGCCACGCTGGCGCTGATGCAGGAGGGCGCCACCTATGTGGCGCTCAACTCGCATGCCACGCCCACCGCAGCCTTTGTGGGCAACCCCGATTGGCAGGCGCCCACCGCCGGCTGCGAGGCGGCGCTGGCGGCCACCGTCGGCAAAGATCATCTGGGCCTGTTTGATGCCGAGCAGGTGGCGGTGCAACTGGTAGGCGATGCGATCTACACCAACCCGCTGCTGCTGGGCTATGCCTGGCAAAAGGGGCAAGTGCCGCTGGGCCAGGCCGCGCTGCTGCGGGCGTTCGAATTGAACGGCACCCAGATCGACAACAACAAGGCAGCCTTCGAGTGGGGCCGGCGCTGCTCGCATGACCTGGCTGCGGTGCAGGCGCTGTTCAAGGCCCAGCAGGTGATCCAGTTTGTCAAGAAACCGTCACTGGGCGAGATCGTGGCCAAGCGGGTGGCCTTCTTGACCGACTACCAGGATGCTGCCTATGCCGCAAGCTACGCGGCCTTTGTCGAGCAGGTAAAGGCGGCCGAGGCGCCGCTGGGCGGCAGCCGCCTGGCCGAGGCGGTGGCCCGCTATTTGTTCAAGCTGATGGCCTACAAGGACGAGTACGAGGTGGCGCGGCTGCACACTGACAAAGCCTTCACGGCCCAGATCGCCGGCATGTTCGAGGGCGAGATGGGCAAGGATTACCTGGTGGTGCACCACCTGGCGCCGCCGCTGATCGCCAAGACCAATGACAAGGGCGAGCTGGTCAAGCAGCGTTTCGGGCCGTGGATTCGCAGCGCCTTTGCGGTGCTGGCCAGGTTGAAGGGCCTGCGCGGCGGGGCGTTCGATGTCTTCGGCCGTACCGAGGAGCGGCGCACGGAGCGGGCGCTGATCACCGACTACCAGGCCAGCATCCTTGAGCTGCTGGCCGGGCTGAACGCCGGCAATCTGGCGGCGGC
>JANLZT010000152.1:0-16793 GCA_031366465.1 Betaproteobacteria bacterium
CTTCTACACTTTGTGATGCCCCACGAGGGCGCCAACAACACAAAGGGTGCGGGCATGGGCAAGCGCTGGTGGATTGCAGGCGGGGTGGTGGCGCTGGTCGTGCTTGGGGCAGTGCTGGCGGCCGCTGGCGCGGTATGGACGGGCCAGCGCGGGCCTTGGGGCCCCGCCAGCGCCCAGGCCGCCAAGCTGCCGGGCGCCGCAGCGTCGGCGCCGCTGGATTTCCGTGCCAATGAGGTGATCCATCCGGCGCTGGCGCAGTTGTCCGATCTGATCGAGTTCTCGGGCCCGCTGGTGGCGCCCAACACAGCGGTGCTGCGGGCCAAGGCCTCGGGCACCTTGCTGTCCTTGACGGTGAGCGAGGGCGCGCGGGTGCGTGCCGGCCAGGCCTTGGGCCGCATCGAGATGGCCGAGTTGGGCACCCGCATCGCCGAGCGCCAGGCCAATCTGGCATCGGCGCAGGCCACCTTGCTGCAGGCCGAGCGCGGCCATGCCAGCAACCAGCGGCTGGCCGACCAGGGCTTCATTTCGGTCACCGCGCTCGACAACGCCCGCGCCACGCTCGACACCGCGCGGGCCGCGCTGGCCGCCGCACAGGCCAGCCTGGCCACCACCACGGTGGCCCAGCGCGATGCGGTGCTCAGCGCGCCGATTGCCGGCATCGTCGCCAAGCGCCATGTGCTGCCGGGCGAGAAGGTCAGCGTCGAGCAGCAGGTGCTGACGCTGGTGGATCTGGCGCGGCTGAAGCTGGCCGGCAACGTCGCCACCCATGTGGTGGCGCGGCTGCAGCCGGGTATGGCGGTGCAGGTCAATGTCGAGGGCCTGGACCAGCCCCTGGCCGGTGAACTGGCACGCATCGCGCCCGCGACTGACGCCGGCACCCGGTCGATAGGCGTCACGGTGCTGCTGGCCAACCCGGGTGAACGTCTGCGCGCCGGCCAGTACGCACTGGCCCGGGTGGTGTTGGCCGACCCCCAAGCCCGCCTGGTGCTGCCGCTGGCGGCGATTGGCGCCACCGGCGGCCAGTCATTCGTCTGGTTGATCGACCAGGGCGTGCTGCTGCGCCGGGCTGTCACGCTGGGCCGGCGCGACGAGGCCCAGGGCCGGGTCGAGTTGCTGGCGGGGGTGGACGCTGCGTCCAGCGTGCTGGCGGCCCGCTTCGACAACCTGCGCGAGGGCGCGCCGGCCCGGGTGCTGCCTGTCGCTGAAACGGCAGGCGCGGCGCCGGCCGCAGCGCCGGTGGCCGCAGCGCCGTCGGCACCGGCCACCGTATCGGCCACGCGCTGATCCGCCCACCAACCCCCGCTCCAGCAAGGATTGCCTGTGTGGATCACCCGAGTTTCGATTGCCAACCCGGTGTTTGCGGTGATGGTGATGGTGGCGCTGTGCGTGCTGGGGCTGTTTGCCTTTGTGCGGCTGGGCGTCGAGCAGATGCCCGACGTGTCGCCGCCCGGCGCTTACATCGAGGTGCTCTACCCCGGCGCTTCGCCCGAGGCGGTGGAGCGCGAGATCACCAAGCCGGTCGAATCCGCGGTCAACAGCATCGCCGGGGTGCGCCGCATCATGTCGCGCAGCCTGGAGGGCAAGAGCCAGACCAATGTCGAGTTCTCGCTCAACGCCGACATGAGCCGGGCCATGCAGGAGGTGCGCGACCGGCTGTCGGCCGTGCAGGGCGGCCTGCCGCGCGATGCCAAGCCGCCCACCGTGGCCCGCTTCAACAACGACAACGCCCAGCCGGTGGTGGTGCCGGCCCTGCTCAGCCCCAGCCGCAGCGCGCGCGAGCTGTCGCTGATCGCCGACCAGCAGGTCGACAAACGCCTGCAACGGGTGGAGGGCGTGGCCCGGGTGGAGGTCTCGGGCCTGGCCAGCCGCGAGCTGCGCATCGATCTGGACCCGGCGCGATTGCGCAGCCATGGTGTGACCCCGGCCGAGGTGGCCAGCGCGCTGCGCGAGGCCAATGCCGACCAGCCGGTGGGCCTGCTGAGCGACCGCAGCCAGGACGCGCTGCTGCGGGTGGAGGGCCGGGTGCGCGACCCGCGCGCGTTTGCCGACATCGTGGTGGCGCGCCGCGCCGGCCTGGCGCTGACCCTGGGTGACTTGGGGCAATTGGTCGAGCGTGAAAAAGAGCCCGACTCCATCGCCCGCATCAACGGCCAGCGGGCGGTCAGCTTCAATGTCTTCAAGCAGCAGGACGCCAACATCGTCGCGGCCGGCGACGCTGTCAAGGCGGCGATGATTGATCTGCGCACCAGCCTGCCGCCGGATGTGGAGTTGCGCCTGATCTATGCCAACAGCGACTGGGTCAAGCAGTCGCTCGATGGCCTGAAGCGCACCCTGGTCGAGGGCGCCTTGTTGACGGTGGCCATCGTGTTCTTGTTCCTGCACAGTTGGCGCTCGACCATCATCACCGGGCTGACACTGCCGATCGCGGTGATCAGCAGCTTCATCGCGGTGCATGCCCTGGGCTTCACGCTGAACTTCATGACCATGATGGCGCTCAGCCTGTGCATCGGCCTGCTGATCGACGATGCCATCGTGGTGCGCGAGAACATCGTGCGCCACATTGGCATGGGCAAGCCCCACCACCAGGCCGCGCTGCAGGGCACCGACGAGATCGGCCTGGCAGTGCTGGCCACCACCTTTGCGCTGTGCGCGGTGTTTGTGCCGGTGGCCTTCATGGGCGGCATCGTCGGCAAGTTCTTTTTCCCCTTCGGCATCACGGTGGCGGTGGCGGTGCTGGTCAGCCTGTTTGTCAGCTTCACGCTCGACCCGATGCTGTCCTCGGTCTGGCACGACCCACCGGCCGCAGGCCTGAAGAAACTGCCGGTGATCGGTGCGCTGATCCGCGCCACCGACCGCGGCATGGACGCGCTGCACCGGGTCTATGAGCGGCTGATCCGCTGGGCCTTCTCGGCCCGGCGCTGGCCGCTGCCGCTGCCGGCCTATGGCCGCGGTTTTGGTGACCAGGGCCAGCGCCAGCGCAGCGGCCCGCGGGGCTGGCGGCGCGCCACGCTGACGCCGCGCGGCATCGTGCTGGGGGTGGGGCTGCTCAGCTTTGCCGGCGCCATCGGTCTGGCGCCGCTGGTGGGCAGTGAGTTCATCCCCGAGGTCGACCAGGGCTTCACCCAGTTGTCGCTGCGCATGCCCGAGGGCAGCAGCCTGGCGCGCAGCGATGCCAAGGTGCGACAGGTGGAGGCCATCGTGCTGGCCCAGCCCGAGGTGGCGAGCGTGTCAAGCTTTGTCGGCGGCGCTGGCCAGCGCAACCAGGCCGCGCTCAACATCAGCCTCAAGCCCCGCCACCAGCGCGAGCGCAGCCAGAAGCAGCTGGAAGACGCGCTGCGCACGGCGCTGGCCAGCATCCCCGGCACCGACGTGGCGCTGGGCTTCAACCGGCCGATCTATGTGGCCATCCTGGGCCCCGAGGCCGAGGGCCTGGCCCGGGTGGCGAGCGACTTTGCCGAGCAGGTCAAGAAAATCCCCGGCACCGTGGATGTCGAGTTGAGCGTGCGGCCCGGTATCCCGGCGTATGCGGTGCGCTTGAAGCCGGGCGCGGTGCGTGAGCTGGGGCTGACCGCGCCGCAACTGGCGTCCAGCCTGCGCGCCTACGTCAATGGCGAGACTGCTACCTGGTGGACCACCCCCGACGGCGACCAGGTGGACGTGGTGCTGCGCCTGCGCCAGGACCAACGCGAGCGCGTCGAGCAGTTGCAGAAGCTGCCGGTGGCGTTTGTGGGTGACGGCAAGGGCGGCCTGACGCCGGTCACGCTCGACAGCGTGGCCAGCATCGAGCCGGTCTTCAACCCCGAGATCATCCGGCGCCAGAACCTGCAGCGCCGCGAGGCGGTGTTTGCCGGCGTGCATGGCCGCAGTGCCGGCGAGGTGGGCGACGATGTGCAGGCCCTGGTCAAGCGCACCACGCTGCCGCCGGGCTACAGCTTTGATGTGGGCGGCCAGACCCGCGACCAGCAAGAGGCCTTTGCCGCGATGCTGGGGGCGATGGGGCTGGCGGTGATCTTCATCTACATCGTGCTGGCCAGCCAGTTTGGCAGCTATCTGCAGCCGATTGCGATCATGGCCAGCCTGCCGCTGGCGCTGATCGGCGTGATGGTCGCGCTGCTGGTGTCGCGCAGCACGCTCAATGTGTTCTCGATGATCGGCCTGGTGATGCTGATGGGCCTGGTGACCAAGAACGCGATCCTGCTGGTGGACTTTGCCAACCAGGCCCGCAAGGCCGGCGCCACGGTGGCCGAGGCGCTGCTGCAGGCCGGCCTGATCCGCATGCGGCCGATCATCATGACCACCGCCGCGATGGTCTTTGGCATGCTGCCGTTGGCGCTGGCCCTCAACGAGGGTGGTGAGATGCAGGCGTCGATGGGCCGGGCCATCATCGGCGGGGTGATCACCAGCACCCTGCTCACGCTGGTGGTGGTGCCGGTGATCTACAGCTACCTGGTGCGCGGCGGCTTTGGCATGCTGGCCACCGCGCCTCAGGCATCGTCTGCGCTGCCTGCGCCGATCTCGCCCGCTACGCCGGCATCATTGAAGCCGGGGACGCAGCCGGCCGGTGCTTGACGCCGGTGCTTGACGCCGGTGCTTGAGGCCAGGGCTTGGCAGGCAGTGCCCGCAGGCGCCACACTGCGCCAGCCGCGCACCGGCGCGGCGCCCACCGGTGCCTGCCATGGCCTACGCACACGACCTGTTCATCAGCTACGCCCACATCGACAACCAGCCCCTCACCGCAGAGCAGCAGGGCTGGGTGACGCGCTTCCATGCCACGCTGGCGGCCCAACTGAGCATGCGCCTGGGCAGCGTGGCCCGCATCTGGCGCGACGACAAACTGCGCGGCAACGATGTCTTCGCCGACGAGATCGTGCAGCAGTTCGGCCACACCGCCTTGCTGGTGTCGGTGCTGTCGCCGCGCTACCTGGCGTCGGATTGGTGCCGGCGCGAGCTGACCGCCTTCTGCCTGGAGGCGGCCCGTGCCGGTGGCCTGGCGCCGGGCAACAAGGCGCGCGTCTTCAAGGTCGTCAAGACCCCGGTGGCCGACCAGGCCACGCTGCCGCCCGAGGTGCAGGGCACCAAGGGTTATGAGTTCTTCACCGACTTCGACGGCGCCCCGCTGGAGCTGGACCCGGCTTATGGCGTGCGCTTCTCGGAGGGCTACTTCCGGATGGTCGGCATCCTGGCCTGGGAGCTGGCCTTGCAGCTCAAGACCCTGCAGGGCGACCCGGCCCAGGCCGCCAACGACGCTGCACCGGCCGACAGCCAGGCGCCGCTGGTCTACCTGGCCGAGTGCACGGCAGACCGTCGCGAGGCCCGCGCCATGCTGGAGGCCGAGTTGCGGCTGCACGGCCTGCGGGTGCTGCCCGACCGCACCTTGCCGCGCGATGACGAGGCCCGCTACTGCGCCGACGTTGCCGAGATGCTGTCGCGCTGCGCGCTGTCGGTGCACCTGGTCGGCAGCGTCTACGGCGCGGTGCCCGACGGCCAGGGCGACAAGTCGATCAGCGTGCTGCAAAACGAGCTGGCGGCGCGCCAATGCAGGCAGGGCCAGCTCACCCGCCTGATCTGGCTGCCCGAGGGCACGGCATCCACCCAGCCTCAGCAGCAGGCCTTTTTGCGCAGCCTGCTGGAGGACGACGAGGCGCAGTTCGGTGCCGACCTGCTCACCGGCGACATCGAGCAGCTCAAGGCCGCGATGCATGCCACCTTGAAGAAGTTGGCCGCGCCGCCGCCGCCGGTGGAGGGTGAGCGCAGCGGGCCGGGCAACCCGCTGCCCCAGGTCTACCTGCTGTGCGACGAGCGCGACCGCAAGGCCACGCTGCCCTTGCGGCGCTGGCTGCGCGACCAGGGCATCGCGGTGGCCTTGCCGGCTTTCGAGGGCGGTGCCGGCGCGGTGCGCGAGGCCAATGACCGCATGCTGGCCACCTGCGACGCCTTGCTGGTGTTCTACGGTGCCGGCGACGAGGCCTGGAAGCGCACCACCGACAGCGAGCTGCAAAAGCGCCGGGGCCTGCGGGGTGCGGCCAGTGCGCCGCTCTACACCTGGCTGGACCAGCCCACCACCCCTGACAAGGACGACCTGGCCGAGATGGCCGACGCCGGCCTGATCGACGGCCGCGCCGGCTTTGATGCCGCGCTGTTGCAGCCCTTGTGTGCGGCGCTGGCGGCGCGGCGCGTGGCCGCCGGGGCGCCGATGTCGGCGGTGCCGGCCCCGGCGCAGCAGGTGCCGGTGTGAGCGGCAACCCCTACCCCGGCCTGCGGCCGTTCCGGCCCGACGAGGCTCATTTGTTCTTCGGCCGCGAGAGCCAGGTGGACGCGATGATCGACCGCCTGGCGGCGGCGCGATTCCTGGCGGTGGTGGGCAGCTCGGGCTGCGGCAAATCGTCGCTGGTCAACTGCGGCCTGCGGCCGGCGCTGCAGCGCGGCGTGATGGGCCAGGCCGGCTCATCCTGGCGGATCGCCAGCTTTCGCCCCGGCGCCGACCCGATCGGCGCGCTGGCTGATGCGTTGGCCGCTCCCGGCCTGCTGTTCGATGCAGCGTCGGCAGCGCAGCTGCCCCAGGGCAGCGCCGCCAGTGTGACGGTGGCGCAGGTCGATCTGGTGGGCGCCACCTTGCGGCTGAGCAAGCGCGGCCTGATCGATCTGGTGGAGCAGGCCCGCCTGCCGGCGGCCACCCATCTGCTGCTGGTGGTTGACCAGTTCGAAGAGCTGTTCCGCTACCGCTCGCTGGCCAACGCCGAGCTGCGCGCGCCCGACGCTGCGGCGCTGGTCAACCTGCTGCTGGAGGCGGTGGGCCAGGCCAGAGCACGCATCTTTGTGGTGATGACGATGCGCTCGGATTTCTTGGGCGACTGCACCCAGTTCAGCGGCCTGGCCGAGGCCATCAACGCCGGCCAGTACCTGGTGCCCCGGCTGTCGCGTGATGAGCGCCGCGCCGCCATCTCGGGCCCGGCCCAGGTGGCCGGCGCCAGCATCAGCCCGACCCTGCTGACCCGGCTGGTCAACGATGTGGGCGACAACCCTGACCAGTTGTCGATCCTGCAACATGCGCTCAACCGCACCTGGGCCGGCTGGGCGGCCGCTGACACGCCTGAAAAGCCGCTGGCGCTGCCCCACTACGAGGCCATCGGCACGATGGCCCATGCGCTCGATCTGCATGCCGAGCGGGCCCTGACCGAGCTGGGCAGCGGCACGCTGCTGCTGCTGGCCGAGCGCACCTTCAAGGCCCTGACCGACCGCGCCATTGACCCGCGCGGCGTGCGCCGCCCGACCCGGCTGGACAAGCTGTGCGAGATCACCGAATCCAGCGCCGAGGCGCTGGCACCGGTGCTGGCGGTGTTCCGCAAGCCCAGCCGGTCCTTCCTGATGCCGCCGGCCGACGAGGCGCTGGCGCCCGACAGCGTGATCGACATCTCGCACGAGAGCCTGATGCGGGTCTGGGACCGGCTCAAGCGCTGGACCGATGAGGAGGCCCAATCCGCTCAACGCTATCGCCGCCTGGCCGAGACCGCCGCCTTGCACCAGGCCGGCGCGGCCGGCCTGTGGCGCGACCCTGACTTGCAACTGGCGCTGGACTGGCGCGCCCAGGCCCAGCCCAATGCCGCCTGGGCGGCGCGGCTGGCGCCCGGCTTCGAGGCCGCGATGGGCTTTCTGGACCAGAGCCTGGCTGACCGCGACGCCGAACGCCAACGCGATGCCGAGCAGGCCCGCCAGGCCCAGCACGACCAGAAGGCCCGCACCCGCGCCGAGGCCCAGGCCGAGGTGCAGGGCAGCTACGCCCGGCGGATGCGGCTGTGGGCCTGGTTGAGCACCTCGCTGGCGGTGGTGGCGGTAGCGCTGGTCGGCTGGGTCTACCGCCAGGGCTACCAGGCCGAGCAGGCGCGCCTGGACGACGACATCGCCCGCAAGGCCGCCCTCAATGCCAAGGCGCTGGACGAGGCCGACCGGGTGAATGCGCTGCGCCAGGCCGAATCTCAGGCGCTGTTGTGGAAAGAGGCCCTCAAACGCGACCCGGCGCTGGCCCAGGCCATCAAGCCCGACCCCAACCTGCCCACCCTCTACATCCAGGTGCAGGCCGAGGAGCAGCGCGCGGCGGCCGAGGCCTTGCGCGGCCAGGCTGAATCGCAAAGCCTGAAGGCCCCGGGCATCGAGCGGGTGCGGGCCGGCCCGCGTGCGCCTGAGCTGCGCTACTTCCATGAGCAGGACCAGGCGGCGGCCCGCCGCGCCGTCGACTGGATGCAGGCCAGCCCCGGCCTGCAGGGCCTGGACATCAAATGGGTGGCCGGCATGGGCGACAAGGTCAAGCCGGGCAAGATGGAGCTGTGGTACGGCCCGCCGGTGCAGCGCCTGCTGGTGGTGGCCGGGTCTTATTCACTGCGCGCCCTGGCCGAGGCCCAGTTGCTGCAACTGCGGCCGCTGGGCCTGCCGCTGCGGGTGATCGAGACGCGCGACTACCCCAACCTGCGCGAGGGCTTTTACGCCGTGGTCAGCGGCCCGTTTGCCACCGAGGCCCTGGCCCGCCGCCAGTTGGAGCAGTTGTCCGACAAGGTCAAGGACGCCTACATCAAGTCGGGCTGGTGAGGCTGGGGCTGGCGGGCCGCCAGCGGTCGATCAGTCGCCCCTCAATCCCCCAGCAGCTCGCCGATCGGCTTGAGGTCGTCGATGCGGTCACACACCGCCTTGGCCACCATCAGCAGCGGCACGCCCAGCAGCAGGCCCCAGATGCCCCACAGCCAGCCCCAGGCCAGCGCGCCGACAAACACCGCCACGGGGCTGAGCCGGCTGGCCCGGCTGGTCAGCCAGGGCGTGATCAGGTTGCCCGACAGGGTGTGGATCACCAGCGATGAGCCACTCACCAGCAGCACCATCGACAGGCTGCCGAACTGCACAAAGGCGACCAGGGCCAGGCCGCCGGCCACCACCATCGAGCCCAGGTAGGGCACCAGGTTGAGCACCGCGGCGGCCACCCCCCACACCGCCGCCCGGTCCAGCCCCAGCCACCACATCACCAACCAGGTCGCCACCCCCACGCCCAGGCTGGTGACCCCCTGCACCATCAGGTAGCGGTGGATCTGGCCGGTGATCTCGTCCAGCACCTGCAGCGTGATCTTTTTCTGGCCAAAGGTGGGGCCGGCGATGCGCACCATCTTGCGCCGGAAGTGGTCGCCCGAGGCCAGCAAGAAGTAGGTGATGAAGCACACCACCAGGGTCTGGCCAACCAGGCCCACCAGACCCAGCGTGCCGCTCCACAGATAGTCCTTGATATTGAAGCGCGGCTTCTCTATTTGCACCCGGGTCACGCCCTTGCTGGTGGTGGCCGGCGCGGTGCCGGACTCTTCAGCGGCCTGCTCCAGCCGGGCGGCGGCGCGCTGCACCTTGTCGATGGCGCCCTCGGGCGCATTGCGGCGGGTGCGCAGGCCGTCGCGCACCTTGTCGGCCGCCTCGGGCAGCGACGCCACCAGCGCCGACGCATCGTCGCTGAGCGACCAGGCCATCGAGCCCAGGCCGCCCAGCACCGCCAGCAGCGCCAGCGCGGCGGCCAGCGCGCGCGGCAGGCGCCAGCGCTGCAGGCGGTCCACCAGGGGCGTCAGGCCGTAGCTCAACAGCAGCCCCAGCAGCAGCGGGATGAAGACCGCGCTGGCCCAGTGCAGGGTGTGCAGGCTGGCCGCCAGCGCGATCAGCGCCAGTGCGGCGCTGCGCACATCGACGGGCATGTGCAGGTGCGGGCGATCAGGTTCTGGCGCCGCGCTGGCATCAGTGGCCGGGGGGCGGGCCGGCGGGGCATCGTGCATGGGCGGTCTCCAAAAAAGGGCGCAGGCAGCAGTCTGGGCCATCCGCCCGTGTCATCGGCCCGTGTCATCGGCCCGCGCTACATCACTTCCAGAGTGCGCGGTCGAACATCTTCTGGGCCAGCACCGCGTTTTTGGCCAGGTCGCCGATCGGCAGCACATCGGCCTTGAAGCTGCCCAGCGCGGCCAGCGTCGGGTTGGCTTTGGCACTGCCCACGACCACCGGCCACTCGTTGTTGCCGTCGGCAAAGTAGGCCTGCGCCTCGTCGCTGGCCAGGTATTCCATGAAGCGCACGGCGGCTTCGCGGTTGGGCGCGTGCTTGAGCACCCCGGCGCCCGAGACATTGATGTGGGTGCCCCAGCTAGCCTGGTTGGGCCAGACGATGCCCACCGCGTTGATCGCCTGCTGGTCGTCGGCCTTGGTGCTGCGCATCATGCGCACCAGGTAGTAGGTGTTGGACACCGTCACCCCGCACTCACCGGCCGCCACCGACTTGATCTGGTCGGTATCGCCGCCCTTGGGCGAGCGTGCAAAGTTGGCCACCAGGCCGCGGGCCCAGGCCTCGGCCCTGGCCTCGCCCTCATGCGCGATCAGCGCCGCGCCCAGCGACAGGTTGTAGGGGTGGCTGCCCGAGCGCATGCAAACCTGGCCCTTGAGCGCCGGGCCGGCCAGGTCGGCGTAGCTCTGCACCTGCTCGCGCTTGAGCGCCACCTTGTTGAACACGATCACCCGGGCGCGGGTGGAAAACGCCACCCAGTTGGGGGTGCGCAGGCCGGCCGGGATGCGCTCGTCCAGCAGCTTGCTGCGGATCGGCTGGAACAGGCCCAGGCTGTCGGCGGCTTCCAGCCGGGCGGCGTCCACGGTGATCAGCACATCGGCCGGGCTGGCCGTGCCTTCATTGCGGATGCGCTCGACCAGCTCTTCTTCCTTGCCGTCGAGCCGGTTGATCTTGATGCCGGTGGCCTTGGTGAAGTTGGCGTACAGCGCCTCGTCGGTCTGGTAGTGGCGGGCCGAGTACAGATTGAGCATGCCGCCGGCCTGGGCCAGCGCGGGCAGCGGCGTGGTCAGCAGCACCGTCAGCAGCGCCGCCAACGCGGTGGCCAGCCAGGGCAGGCGGTGCAGGATGGGAGGGCAGAAGGACATGGTGGCTGGACCTGGTGGGCTGTAGGGAAGGTTCAATGATAACAAGAACCATTCTCAACAAGTCCGGAATCCTTGGGCTTGGGCTGCACCCGAGGGCAAAGCCGGCCTGGCGCGCTTACAACCAGCCCACCCGCCGAAAGCGCCAGTACATCAGCCCGCAGGTGGTGGCGATCACGCCCAGCGCTGCCGGGTAGCCCCAGGGATGGTGCAGCTCGGGCATGTGCTGAAAGTTCATGCCCCACACGCCCACAAAGAAGGTGGCCACCGCGAAGATGCCGGCCCAGGCCGCCAGGCGCTTGGTGACCTCGCTTTCTTCGATGGTCACCATCGACAGGTTGACCTGGATCGCGGTGCCGATGGTGTCGCGGATGGTGTCGATGGTGATCTGCAGGCGGGCCAGGTGGTCGGCGATGTCGCGGAAGTAGTCATGGCTGGCGGCGCACACCGGTGGCACCCGCCCGCCGTAGAGCTTGCCCACCGCGTCCAGCAGCGGCGATACCGCGTGGCGCAGCACGGTCACCTTGTGCTTCAAGTCATAGAGCCGTTCGATGTTGGCGCGGCCGGTACCGCGGTCAAAAATCTGGCCCTCGATGGTCTCCAGCTCCGACTCCAGCGCATCGGCCAGCGGGAAGTAGCGGTCCACCACCGCGTCCATCAGCGCATACAGCACAAAGCTGGCGCCCTGGCGCAGTTGCTCGGGCTCCCTTTCGCAGCGCTCGCGCACCCCCAGAAAGCCCTGGTTGTTGCGGTTGCGCACCGACAGCACAAAGTTCGGCCCGGTGAAGATGTTGAGCTCGCCCAGCCGCAGCTCATCGGTGGGGCTCAGCTCCAGCAGGTGCAGCACCGCGAACACGGTGTTGCCGTACTCCTCGATCTTGGGCCGCTGGTGGCCGTGGCGGGCGTCCTCGACCGCCAGGTCGTGCAGCTTGAACTCGTCCTGCATCGCGGCCAGTTCGTCGTCGGTGGCGTCGCGCAGCGCCACCCAGACAAAACAGCCGGGCATCGCCAGGTGCTCGCTGATTTGCGCAACCGGGATGTCTGCGAGCTTGGCACCGTTGCGGTAGGCAACACAGTTGATCAACATGGCAGGGCCTGGATTGGCGGGCAGTGGCGGGCAAAGGCTTCGATCTTGGCATGCCCCTGGCCCGGCGCCGCCCACCGCGCATCCCCCCGCTTGCCAATCGACAGCCTGGCTTTGAGCGCCTAGAGTGCAGCGGCAAGCAGCTGGCCCGGCCGGCCGCAAGGGGCCCACGATGAAAGAGCGCAAGCCGTTGGAGATCTTTGTCAGCTACAGCCACCATGACAGCGGCTGGCGTGAGCGGCTGTTTGACGACTACCTGCACACCACCTTTGGCGACTGCCGGATCTGGACCGATGTGCAGATCCGTGCCGGCGACCAGTGGGGCGACGAGATCAACAAGCGGCTGCACAGCTCCAGCGTGGCGGTGCTGCTGGTCAGCGAGCGCTTCCTGAAATCCCAGTTCATCATGGAGCGCGAGTTCCCCACCATCATGGCGCGGGCCCGCAACGCCGCGCTGCGGGTGGTGTGGATCCCGATCGCCATTGGGCGCGACAGCCTGTCAGCGCGGCCCGAGCTGGCCGAGATGCAGGCCGCCAACAGCTTTGATGATGTGCTGCCCGACGAGCCGCATGCCTGCACCGACGGCATGCTGGCGCGGGTGCGCGAGCACATCCGCCATCAGATGATGGTGGCGGTCGATCCGGTGGGGGCCGAGGCCTCCAGCCTGCTGGCCCACCGCTACGAGCTGGGCCAGTGGATTGGTGGCGGCAACCTGGCGTCGGTCTACCAGGCTCGCGACCGGGTGCTGCAGCGCACGGTGGCGATCAAGGTGCTCAAGGACAAGGACCAGCGCACGGCCTTCATGAACGACGTGCGCGACGCCATCCGCACGTCCGAAGAGCCCAATTTCGTCAATGTCTATGACGTGGCCGACGACGACCGGGCCGCTTACTGCGTGGTCCAGCATGTCGAGGGCCAGCACCTGGGCGAGTTGCTGCAGGAGCATCCACGCGGCCTGCCGCTGGCCACCCTGCGCAACTTGCTGCTGCGCATCATCAACGCCATCGCCAGTGCGCATGCGGTGGGGGTGAGCCACGGCAATTTGAAGCCGTCCAACATCTTGCTCAATGAGCGCCTGGAGCCCTTCATCCTGCCGGTGGGCCGGCGCCGTGATCGGGCCCGCGACGAGCGCCGGGTGGCCGACCTGCTGGCCAAGATGGCGCAGGCCAAACAGGCCGCCCAGCCGGTATCGGCGCATGACGAGGAGGACCTGGCCTACCTGGTGCCCGACCATTTTGGTGATCCCTTCGAGCCGGTCGATCCCAAGCTGGCCGACCAGTACATGCTGGGCCTGCTGGCCTACGAGATGGCCACCGGCCAGCGGCCGATGACGCTGGCCGACCCGGCCCGGCTGTGGGCCGATGGCCGGGCGGCGTTTCGGGCCCTGCCGCCGATATCGGCCAGCCGCCGCTTGTGCCCGCAGCGCATCGTCGCGCTGGTGGCACGGATGGCCGAGCGCCGGCCGGCGCGCCGCTTCGAGGACCTGCACGAGGCCCTGAACGAGCCCGAGCTGGCCTGTGACTTGAACCTGGTGCTGGCCCGTGACAGCTACCGCCGCTGCGCCGCCCAGCCCGGTTTTGATGGCGAGTTCTTCGAGCGCTTCTACCAAGAGTTTCTGCGCCGTTGCCCGCAGGCCCAGCGCTACTTCGAGGCCTTCACGCCCGAGGCCTGGCAGCGCCAGCACCGCATGCTCAAGGAGGCGGTGCTGCTGCTGCTGGCCTTCCGCCAGCAGCAGGACGGCCAGACCGAGCCGAATGTGCTGACCCGCATCGCCGCCAGCCATGCCCGCATCCCCGCCTGGGCCTATGAGCCGTTTCTGGACGGGCTGGTGGTCACGGTCTGCGGCGATGAGTTCACCGGCCGGCCGCCCTTCGACCCCGAATGCAGCGACGCCAGCAACCGCGACAAGCTCGAAGAAAGCTGGCGCGATGCGATCGAGCCCGGCATCCGCTACCTGCAGGCCCGGGCCGGCATGATGCCGGCCTGAGCCGGACCTTGCTCAGGCCGCAGCCACCAGCAAACCACGCTGCTCGATGAAGGCCACCACCTCGGCCAGGCCGCTGCGGGTCTTCAAGTTGCACATCACATAGGGACGGCGGCCGGCATGCTCGGGCCGCATGCGGCGGGTGTCGGCCTCCATCACCGCCAGGTCAGCGCCGACATGGGGGGCCAGGTCGGTCTTGTTGATCACCAGCAAATCGCTCTTGGTGATGCCGGGGCCGCCTTTGCGCGGGATTTTCTCGCCGGCCGCCACGTCGATCACGTAGAGCGTCAGGTCGCTCAGCTCGGGGCTGAAGGTGGCGGCCAGGTTGTCGCCGCCCGATTCGATGAAGACGATGTCGGCCTGCGGGAACTTGTCGAGCATGCGGTCCACCGCCTCCAGGTTGATCGACGCGTCCTCGCGGATCGCGGTGTGCGGGCAGCCACCGGTCTCCACGCCCATGATGCGTTCGGCCTCCAGCGCGCCGGCCTCGGTGAGCAGGCGCTGGTCTTCCTTGGTGTAGATGTCGTTGGTGACCACCACGATGTCCCAGCGGTCGCGCATGGCCTTGCACAGCAGCTCGACCAGGGTGGTCTTGCCCGAGCCCACCGGGCCACCCACGCCGACGCGCAGGGGGGGCAGTTTTTTGGTGCGGCGGGCGATGTTGTGCAGAGCGGTCATGGGGCTGATGGGGCGCATGGGGATTCAGGCAGGGGTGGGTGGCTCAGCTACGGAACAGCCGCGAATACTGGGCCTCGTGGCGCGCCGACAGGATGGCCAGCATCGGCACCAGGTTCTGGCGCTGGCTGTCGCCCTGGGTGGACGCCAGCAGGGCCGCGTCTACCGCCGCCGGCAGCGCGTCGGCTAGCTGGCCCAGCACGCGCTGGCCGGCGCTTTGGCCCAGCGGCACCGATTTCAAGGCCGCCTGCACCATGTTCTCGGCCCAGCCAAAGGCGTAGGCCAGCAGGCCCTCGCGCAGCGGCGCAGCGCTGACCGCCAGCGCCAGCGCATAGGCCACCGGCCAGGTCGGTGCGGGCGGCAAGGCGGCCAGTTGGGCCACCCGGGGTTCGTCGGGCCGGCGCTGGCGCAGCCAGTCGGTGAGCGAGCGACCCATCTGCTGGGCCTGCTGGCGCAGCTCGCGGGTCTCGCGGGTCTGCAGGGCCCAGGCATTGAGGGCCTCGATGCGGGCCCCGTCCTGGCGCTGCCAGGCCCGGGTGGCGCTGGCCAGCAGCGGCAGGTCAGCGCGCTGCAGGCCCAGGCCCAATTGATCTTGCAGCCAGCGGCCGGTGCTGGCTTCGTCATGCACCAGTACAGCGTCGATGGCGGCTTCCAGCCCCTCGCTGTAGCTGAAGCCCCCCACCGGCAAGGCCGGTGAGGCCAGCCACATCAGTTGCAGCAGGGCCGGGGCCGGCAGCGGCCGGGGCGGCGGACGCAGGCGCGGCATGGCCGCTCAGTGCGGGTGGTCCTGATCGTGGCCGTGGTCGTGCTCATGACCGTGATCGTGACCTTGCTCGTGGCCGTGACTATGGCCGTGGCCGTGACCATGGCCTGACGCCGAGTAGGCACCGCCCTCGGGCTCGAAGGCCAGGGTCTGGGCGCTGACGATCAAATGCTGCTGGCGCAGCATGTCGGCCAGCACCGGGTCGGGCTCCAGCAGCAGGCGGTCGGGCTGCAGCGCCAGCGCCACATGCCGGTTGCCCAGGTGGTAGGCCGCGCGCAGCAAATCAAACGGGCGGCCATGCTCGGCGCAGGCCTGCACCACCAGCACCGGCTGCGGCGCGGCCTGCACCTGGATCAGCGAGCCATCCTCGGCCACCAGCACATCGCCGCCGCGCACCGCCGTGCCGCGCGGCAGGAACACGCCCAGCCTGCGGCCCAGCGAGTCGGTGGCCTCGAAGCGGCTTTTCTGCCGTAGGTCCCAGTCCAGCGACAACTGGGCCGCCCGTTTGACGAGCACGCCGGCCAGGCCGCGGCCGCCGGGGATGAGTTTGTTGATGGTCAGCATGGCGCGGATTGTCAGGCTGAATGCCCGGTTTGGTCGGACTGCGCGGCGCGCGGCGCCAGTCAGCGCCGGGCGTGGTGGCGGCCGCTGCCGCGCGCCAGCACCTGGTCACCGGGCAGCAACTCGCCCGGTTCATATTCCGGCTGGCCGGCAATCGCCTGGTAGTGCGGCGCAAAGTCGATCTGCGCCAAGTCCAGCAACTCGTCCAGGCTGCCGATGACGAAGTAGGTCTCCTGGAAATCGTCGATGCGGTAGCGGGTGCGCATCACCCGGTCGAGCTGGAAGCGGATGCGGTTGGGCGACCCATCGTCCAGCGCAAACCGGGTCTCGGCCAGGGACGAGGCGATGCCCGACCCATAGATGCGCAGGCCGTCGGCCTGCTGCACCAGGCCAAACTCCACCGTGTACCAGTAGACCCGCGCCAGTTGCGCCAGCCGGCCCAGCTTTTGCGCCCGCAGGCCGCCCACGCCATAGGCCTGGATGTAGTCGGCGATCTGCCGGTTCATCAGCATCGGCACATGGCCGAAAACGTCGTGGAAGACATCGGGCTCTTCCAGGTAATCCAACTGGTCGGCGCGGCGGATGAACTGGCCGGCCGGGAAGCGCCGGTTGGCCAGATGCTCGAAGAACACCTCATCAGGCACCAGCCCCGGCACCGCCACCACCTGCCAGCCGGTGTGGCGCATCAGCACCTGGCTCAGGCGCTCGAAGTCGGGGATCTGGTCGGCACCTATCGGCAGGGCCTGCATGCCGGCGATGAAGGCATCACAGGCGCGGCCGGGCAGCAGTTGGGTCTG
>JANLZT010000159.1:0-6867 GCA_031366465.1 Betaproteobacteria bacterium
AGCAGCACCCCGGCCAGGCATTGCGCCACCCGGCGCAGCAGGCTGCGCTTCATGGCCACACGCCGCCTGCCAGCGCCTGCGCGGCGCGGCAAACCCGGCCGGTGGTGGCGCGGGGCTTGGGGTGGGTAGCGACGATCATCAAGAGGCGGGGGCGGGACTCTGTGCTAGGAGCATAGCCAGGATCACTGTGCAAGGCCACACCTGCCGGGCCGCAGCGCGAAGGGCAGGCAATCAAGCGATGCAAGTCCGGTTCTTGCCCGTGCGCTTGGCCTCGTACAGGCCCTCGTCGGCGCGGCCCAGCGCGGCCTCCAGGGTCTCGCCCGGGCACCAGGCCGACACCCCGGCCGAGAAGGTGACAAACACCTCCCGCCCCTCGTGCATGAACAGGCTGGCGCTGAGGCGGCGCTGCAGCCGGGTGAGCACCTGCTGGCCCTCGGCCACCGGGGTGGCGGGCAGCAAGACCACGAACTCTTCACCGCCAAAGCGCGCCAGATGGTCGATCGGCCGCAGCCACTGCTTGACCCGGGCGGCCAGGCTTTGCAGCGCCACATCGCCGGCCGCATGGCCCAGGCTGTCATTGAGCTTCTTGAAGTTGTCGATGTCGATCAGCCCCACCGCCAGCGGTGCCGCGCCGGGTGCGTCGCGTTCGACGCGGGCCCGCTCCTGCTCGAAGGCCAGGGCCAGGCCGCGGCGGTTGGCGACCTGGGTGAGCGCGTCGGTGCAGACCTCGTCGGACAGGCGGCGCAGCTCGGCCTCCAAGCCGCTCACCCGGGCTTCAAGGGCGCCGGCCCGGGCATGCTCGTCGGCCAGGCGCTCGCGGGCGCTGGCCATCAACCGGTGCACGGCCTGGCTCTCGCCCAGCAGCTCGCCCACCACCTGGCCCAGACTGGCCAGTGAGTCAGCGGCCTCGATCACCTCGGCATAGCCGGCCACCTTGTCGCTGAACCGGCCGGTCTCGCCGGCCAGGTCGCCCAGGCCGCTGAGCACCTCGCGCACGATCTGCTTCAAGGCGTCGCGCGCCAGTGCGCGCTCGGCCTGCAGCGCGCGCTGGCGGCTGCGGCTGTCGTCCAGCCCCTCGCGCGCCGCCCGCAGCGCCCGCGCGCTGGGGGCGCCGTCCAGGCGCTGGCGCAACACCAGGCCTGGGCCCTGGGCCCATGGGCCGTCGTCGGCGCCGTCGCCCAGGCCATCGTTGAGGCTGGCGCACAGGGCCAGCAGCTCGGTCACCAGCTCGTGGCGCAGGCCCAGCAGACGCCGCGCCTGTTGGCAGACCAGCGCCACCGCATCGGCCAGCGCCGGTGTGGCGCCTTCGCGGGCGATGCGCTCGCCCAGCACGGCCAGCTCGTCGGCCAGCGCGGCGGCACGCGGCTCACCGGGTGGCAGGCCGGCCAGCACGGTGGCCTGCAAATCGCGGGCGATGCGGGGATGGGCGTCGCTTGGGGTGTCGGCGGGGGTGTCGGCCGGGGCGTTGGTTGACGCGGCGCTGGTGCCGGCCTCGGGGCTGGCGGTGTCGATATCGGCGTCGGGCTGGTCAGACTCCCAGGCGCTGACCAACTGGCGCAGCCGGTGCTGCAAGCGCTGGGCATCACTGCGGCTGCTGTCGAGCACCCGCTGCAGGCTGTCTTTCTTGCGCGCGCCGGTCCAGTTCTTGGCGCCGCGCTCCAGCCCGCGCGCCAGCCTGCCGATCAGCTGGGCCCAGGCCTGCGCCGCAGCCGACGCCGCGCTGGCGCCACGGTCCAGGGCGCGGGCCAGTTCGTCATAGCGCGCGTCCATCAAGGCGCTGGCCAGTTCGGCCCGCAGCGTGGCGTCGTCGCTGGCGCGCGCCACCAGGCGCTCGATCTGCGGCCGGGCGCGCGCCGGGATCGCGCCTTCGCCGGGCAGGGGCTCACCCGATTCTTCGGCATAGGCCCGGGCGTAGTTGGCCGGGGTGGGTTCGAGCTTGGCCATTGCCAAGCGGCGCAACGCCCCCTTGGCGATCTGGGCCGGCACCGGGGCCGCTGCGCCAGGCGTGCGGGAAGGATCCATGAGGGTCAACTCCAAAGTGGCCGGCGGGTGGCCGGGTGCGGCAGCGGCGTATCGGGCCGTACAGCAGGCAGCACAGCAGGCCGCACAGCAGGCCGTGCAGCAGGTAGCGCGGGCATCAAGGCCGGCGGATGCCGCTGCTGCGCGGCGCCTCAACCAGCTCGGTGCCGGCCTGCACGATCCAGGGCGCCTTGCGCGGCAACACGGTTTGTTGCAGCCAGGCCTCCAGCTCGTCGGGCGGGATCGGCTTGCTGAACAAGAAGCCCTGCATCACGGTGCAGCCCAGGCGGTGCAGCACCTCCATCTGGCGCAGGTTCTCCACCCCCTCGGCGATCACCCGCAGGCCCAGCGAGCGGGCCAGCGCGATGATGGCGGTGACCACCGCCGAGCTTTGCGGCGTGATGCCCAGGTCGCGCACAAAGCTGCGGTCGATCTTGAGCTCACTGATCGGCAGCGTGGTCAGGTAGGCCAGCGACGAATAACCGGTGCCGAAGTCATCGATCGAGATCTCCACGCCGATCTCGGTCAGCCGGTGCAGCGACGGGATCACGTTCTGCAGATCCTTCATCAGCCCGGTCTCGGTGATCTCAAGCTGGATCACCCGGTGCGGCACGCCAAAGCCCATCACCGCCTGGTGGATGGTCTCGACCAGGTCGCTGCGCTCGAACATGCGGTTGGGCAGGTTGACGGCGATCGAATCGGCAAAGCCGAAGTTGAGCGTCCAGATCTTGGCCTGGCGCGCGGCCTCGCGCAGCGCCCATTCAGACAAAGGCACGATCAGCCCGGTTTCTTCGGCCAGCGGGATGAAATCGGCCGGCGGCACCAGGGTGCTGCCGCGCTGCCAGCGCATCAGCGCCTCGGCGCCCACCATGCGGGCCGATCGCACGTCGATCTTGGGCTGGTAGTGCAGCACCAGCTCGTTGCGCTCGATGGCCTTGTGCAGCGCGCTCTCCAGCTCCAGCTTCTCGCGGCCGCGGCCGGCCAGCATCGGGCTGTAGAGCGCCGACGCATTGCGCCCGGTGCTCTTGACCGAGTACATCGCCACGTCGGCATTGCGCATCAGATCAGCCACCGTCTGGCCATCGCGCGGGTAGATCGAGATGCCGACGCTGGCGGTGACAAAACACTCCTGGCCGCTGACCCACACAGGCTCGCGCATGGCCTCAAGAATGCGGCCCGAGACCCGCTCGGCATCGGCGTCATCCAGCACCTCGGGCAGCAGCGCGATGAACTCATCACCGCCCAGCCGGCCCACCGCCTCCAGCGTGCGGTGGCTGCGCAGGCCAGCGGTCTCCAGCGCGCTGTCCATCACCTGGTCGCTGTGGCGCACGCAGCTGCGCAGCCGGCGTGCCACCTCCACCAGCAGCTCATCGCCGGCGCCATGGCCCAGGGTGTCGTTGATGACCTTGAAGCGGTCCAGGTCGATCAGCAGCATCGCCGCCCGGTGGTGCAGACGGCGCGCGTGGTCGATGGCGCGCTCGGTGCGCCAGATCAACTGGCGCCGGTTGGGCAGGCCGGTGAGGGCATCGAAATTGGCCAGGTGGCGGATGCGGTCCTCGGCGACGCGCCGATCGGTCACGTCCTGCACGATGCCGGTGTAGCCCACCGCATGGCCGTGCTCATTGAACTCGGGCTCGGCCTCGACATGGACGATGCGCACCCGGGCATCGCGCAGATGCACCGGCACGTCGATGGCCAGTACCGTGCTCTGGTTGACCACCCCGGTGAGCACCCGGATCATGCCGCGCCGCTCGGGCATCGGCACCATCCGCACGATGCGCCGCAAAGAGACAAGGTCGTGTGGGCCAAAGCCAAACACCCGCAGCGCCTCGGGCGCCAGGCTCAGGCCCTCGACATGGTGGGGCCCCACCTTGCGCCAGTCAAAGCTGCCCATGCGGGCCAGGTCTTGGGCGCGCGCCAGCTTGCTCTTGCTGCGCTCCAGCTCGATCCGGGTGCGCGAGGACCGCAGCAGGTGGCGCAGTCGGCCGGCCAGCAGGCTCCATTGGGTGCTTTTGACGAAGAAATCGGTGGCCCCGACCTGGTAGGCCCGGTTGATCGAGGCCTCGTCGTCCAGGCCGGTGAGCATCAGCACCGGCAGGTTCTCGTAGCCGGCCAGGCCGCGCAGGGTCTGGCAGGTGGCAAAGCCGTCCAGGCCCGGCATCATCGCGTCGAGCACGATCACATCCGGGGTCCAGTCTTCGAGCATGGCCAGCGCCTGCTCGCCGCTGCAGGCCTCAATGATGTCGAACTCACCGCGCTCGCGCAGCGCCACCGCTGTGAGCAGCAGCGTGACATCGTCGTCGTCGACCAGCAAGACCTTGGGCCGCTCCGAGGAGTCGTCAGCAGCGAAGGCGTTGGGCAGCGTCATCGAACAGGGTGAACCTAACTGGGCAGCAGCAATTGACGGACGGCGATATCGACCTGCTCGGCTTCGGCCAACAGGGCATCCAGCATGGGGCTCAAGTCATCCAGACGCCCGTCGCGCAGGGCGGCCTCGGCCGACCCGCAGATTTCGGACAAGGCCCGCGCCCCGATGCTTGCCGAGGATGATTTTAGGGTGTGCGTGGCCAGCCGCAGCGCAGCCACATCCAAGGGCTGGCGCGCCGCCACCATCTGGGCCACCAGGCGGGCCAGGCTTTTGCAGTAGGTGGTCATCACCCGCACGAACAACTGGTTGGCCCCTGAGGGATCGAGTTGGGCCAGCACCGCCAGGGCCTGGGGGCAGAGCACCACGCCGGCCGGCGCGGCCGCCGCCACGCCAACGGGGTTGTCGATCAGGGTGGTTTGCGGATGGGTCATGGCCAGGGGACTCGCAGCGATTGTTGCGCCCTTGGGCAAAGTCACCGGGCAAGACCCTTGCGCGACATCGTCTGGGGCGCCCACCGCTGCCTGCGGACCGGCCTGGACCGGCTGGGCCACCCACGGCGACGCCCGTCACCATGGGCCAGGCGGCCGCAGATCGCTTCGTACAATCCTTTGCATGTCGCCCCATCGCGCCGCCGCTGCCCCGCCGCCCGGCAGCCCCCACGCTGGCGCGCTGCCGCTGCTGACGCTGCTGTTGAGCGCCTTGTTGCCGCTGCTGTTGCTGCTGTTGGCGCTGGGCGCTGCGCTGCTGGCCAGCCGGCAAGCCTGGGCCGGCATGCTCAATGCACTGGCCCTGCTGCTGGTGTTTGCCGGCGCCATGGCGGGCGGTGTTGGCTGGGCCCGCCTGCAGCAGCAGGGCCGGCTGCAGCAAGCGCTGGAGGGCCAGCAACTGCTGGGCCAGTTGATCGACCTGTGGACCTGGCAGACCGATGCGGCGCATCAATTGCGCCGGCTGCAGGCACCCCAGGGCGCCGCCGCGCCGGCCTGGGTGGCCGAGGCCTTGCAGGGCCAGCCGCTTTGGCAGGCTTTTGACGACGCTGCCCACAGCCTGCAGGCCCGGCTGCAGGCCGAGGCCCCGCTGGGCGAGTTGCGGGTCTTGCAAGCCACCCGCGCCGGCCAGCCGGCGCCGACCTGGGTGCTGCGGGGCCTGCCCCGCTTCGATGCCAACGGTCAGTTTGCCGGCTACCTGGGGGTGGCCTGGCCGACCGCGCGGGCCGACGCCCAGCACACCGCGCAACAGGGCTTCGAGGCCTTGTTCGACCAGGGGCCGGCGGCACAGTGCCTGGCGCTGCCGGCCGCTGATGCTGAGGCCTGGGTCTTGGTGCGGGCCAACCCGGCCGCACTGGCCTTGCTGGACCAGCCGGCGCTGGCGCCCGGCGGTCTGCCCTGGGCCGACGCGCTGGCCCGGCTGCCGCCGCCGCTGCGCGGCCGGGTGGCAGGTTTGCAGCCGGGCCAGCACGCCGACGGCGACGGCTGGCAGGTGCGCCTGGCGGCACTCGCCGGGCCGGCACCCCAGGCGCGTCCGGCCTTGCTGCTGAGCCTGCAGGCGCTGGACCCGGCCGTTCTGGGCAGCGCTCCCCCGTCCTCCCACCAGGCCGCCCACCAGGCCGCCATTGACGCCGCGCTGCAGGCCGCCCATGCCGCCGCCAGCGCCGCTGCTGCTGCCGAACAGGCCGCCTTCAGCTACACCATCTCGCACGACCTGCGGGCGCCGATCCGGGTGGTCGAGGGCTTTGGCCGCATCCTCAAGGAGGACTATGCGGCGTCGCTGGACCGGGTGGGCCGCGATCACCTGGACCGGGTGATGGCCGCAGCAGCCCGCATGAACCACATGATCGACGCGCTGCTGTCGCTGTCGCGCCTGTCGACCCAACCGCTGGCGCACCAGCCGGTGAACCTGTCGCAACTGGCGCGCTTTGTGATCGACGACCTGCAGCGTGGCGCGCCCGAGCGCGCGGTGACGGTGCTGATCGCCCCCGACCTGGTGGCCGAGGGCGACCCGACCCTGCTGCGCACGGTGCTGGAAAACCTGCTGGGCAATGCCTGGAAGTACAGCGCCAAGGTGGCCCAGGCGCAGATCGGCTTTGGCCGGGTGCAACAGGCCGGGCGGACGGTCTACCAGGTGACGGACAACGGCGCCGGCTTTGACATGCGCTTTGCCGACCGGCTGTTCGGGGTCTTCCAGCGCCTGCACAGCAGCAGCGATTTCCAGGGCCACGGGGTGGGCCTGGCGTCGGTCAAACGCATCGTGCGGCGCCACGGCGGCGAGATCTGGGCCGACGGCGAAGTCGGCGTGGGCGCCACCTTCAGCTTCACGCTGGCGGCTTGATCGCCCGCCCAGGGCCTCGGCCGCTCAAGCGCTCAAGCGCTCAAGCGCTCAACCCTGGCCCGGCCGCGACAGCAACTCCAGCGCCTCCACCAAACGTTCAGCCTGGTCGGCCAGGCTGCGCTGCTCGTCCTCGGCCAGCTTGCGCAGGCGCAGCA
>JANLZT010000186.1:0-2106 GCA_031366465.1 Betaproteobacteria bacterium
CTGGTGGCCGAGATGAGCGCCAAGGGCACGCAGTTTCTGTTCATCAGCCACAACAAGATCGCGATGGAAATGGCCGAACAACTGATCGGGGTGACGATGCAAGAGCAAGGCGTGTCGCGCATCGTGGCGGTGGACATGGAAGCCGCCCGCAGCCTGGTGGAGGCCGCATGAACCTCTCACTCGCCGAGGGCCTGGCCATCGTCGGCGGCGTGGTGCTGCTGGCCGTGCTGGCCAATGGCGTCTGGCAGGCCCGCAAGGCCAGCCCACGGCAGGCCGACGACGCCGGCCCGGGCCACCGGGTGGACCCGCAACTGGGCGGCCAGCCGGGCCCTGCCGGGCTGTCTGGCGAGCCCAGGCCGGATGAGCGCGGCAGCCCACCGCCCGACCTGGGCCCGACCACCCGGCCGATGGACCAGCGCCCCGCCGCGCCGCGCAAGACCGCCCGGCTAGACCCGCTGATCGACGCCATCGCCACGCTGGCGCTGGACGCACCCGTCACCGGTGAGCTGGCGCTGGTGCATCTGCCAGCGTCGCGCCGCGCCGGCACCAAGCCCTTCTTGATCGAAGGCCTGAACCGCGACAGCGGCGATTGGGAGCTGCCAGCCGCTGGCCAGCGCTACGGCGAGTTCCAGGCCGGCGTGCAGATGGCCAACCGCAGCGGTGCCCTCAACGAGATCGAGTACAGCGAGTTTGTGCAAAAACTGCAGGGCTTTGCCGACGGCGTGGGCGCGATGGCCGAGCTGCCCGACATGCTGGACGTGGTGGCCCGCGCCCGCGAGCTGGACAGTTTTGCCGGCGACCACGATGCCCAACTGTCGCTCACCTTGCGTGCCAACGGCGCGGCCTGGAGCGTGGGCTATCTGCAGCAGATCGCCGGCCGCCACGGCTTCATCCCCGGCGTGCTGCCCGGCCGCCTGGTGATGCCCGGCACCGAGGACGCATCGCCCCCGGTGCTGGTGCTGCAGTTTGACCAGCAAGTGGCGCTGGCCGACGACCCGGCGGCTGCGTCACTGCGCGAGGTGCAACTGAGCCTGGACGTGCCGCAAACCCCCGAGGCGGCAGAGCCCTTCCCGGCCTGGCACCAGGCCGCCCGCCTGCTGGCCGCCGACATGGATGCGGCGATGATCGATGACGGCGGCCGGGCGATCACGCTGCATGCGTTTGCCAGCATCGGCAATGATTTGGCCACGCTGTATGCGGCGCTGGCCTCGCGTGATTTGGCGGCGGGGTCGGCGGCGGCACGGCGGCTATTCAGCTAACGCTCGCTAACCCGCTGGTTTGGCGGCTTTGCGGCAGGTACGCTGGGGGGCATGCACTGCAGCGCCAGCCATCCGGCCGCCTCCGTCCCAGCCGCGCCCGAGGCGCCGGCCCATCCCGCATCACCCAGCCCCTGGCGCTTGCGCCCGGCAACGTCCGCTGATGCGCCCGCGCTGGTCGCGCTGGGCCCGGGCTGCTACACGACCGAGCAGGCAGCGGCCCGGGCCAGCTTTGGCGGCGATCTGGCGGGCTTTGCCGGCTCTTTGGTGGAGGCCGACACTTGGGAGACGGTGGAAACGCTTGGGCTGAGCATGATCCTCAATGGGAACCGGCCGACGCTGCGCCGATGGGCTTCTCGGGCATTGATGACAGCGGCGAATTGAAATCCTTCTAAGTGCGCCCCGACACGATGCGGCGCGGGCTGTCCAGCCGGTTGCTTGCGCATGGTCTGGGCCGTGCTCAGACGCGGGGCATTCAGCGCTTTACTGAATGGGCCAAACCGCTAAGTTTGCCGGTGTTTCAGATCGCGGGTTTTGTGCTGGTGGAGTGGGTGCGGACGGAGTTTTCGAGGCCTCCGTTCGGCCGGACTGGGGTGAATAGGTTAAGGTTCGGAACGGTGCCGTGAATTGTCTGGTCAGATTTCGGACTTTAGCGATTGCGAAAACGATCACATTTCCCCACCTAAGTTTGGATCATTTCTGGGGATTCAAGGGCTCACTAGAGGCGTGCATTGACGGACATTTGTGACCGAATTTGGCAGAAACTCCGGCAGTAACTGGATTTCAACGATGACCAAGCAATATATTTACCCCGTGGGCGCCTTTCTTCGTCGATCAAAGGGGAAATTAC
>JANLZT010000193.1:0-2260 GCA_031366465.1 Betaproteobacteria bacterium
TTGATCGCGGCGGCGCTGTGGCCGGCCAGCGTGCCGCCCAGCTCGGCGCTGCCGGCCACCCGCACCCGCTGGCCCAGGCGGCTGATCGCCACCTTGTAGCGCTCGTCCATCACCGCCGAGGCCGGGCCCAGCTGGGGGTGGCTGTCCAGCAAGCGCAGCGGCGCGGTGATCGAGTAGCCATGCACGGCGGCCAGCGGCAAGCGCAGCCCGAGCGGGCGCAGCAGCTCGGCCGAGCCCATCGCGGCGCAGACCACCAGCGCGTCGAAGGCCTCGGTCTCGATGGCGCCGGGGGCCGCGGTGTCGGTGTGGCGCACGGCCGGCCGGTCGCCCGCCAGCAGCGCCAGCACCGTGCGCTGGAAGCGGAACACCGCGCCCGCCCGCTGGGCCTGGGCGCGCAACAGGTGGGCAAACTGGCGGCAGTTGCCGACATCGCTGTCGGGCACGTGCACGGCGGCGTGCAGGGCGGTGTCGGGGTTCAGGCCGGGTTCGATGGCGCGCGCCCGGGCAGCGTCCACCAGGTGGAAGTTGATGCCCAGCTCGGCCAGCAGCTTGAGGCTGCCCCGGGCATTCGCCAGGTCGTGCGCCGTGCGCAGCAGCACCAGGTAGCCCAGTGATTGCTCGTGCGTCTGGCCCAAGGTTTGACCCAAGGTCTGGCTCAGCAAGCCCAGCCGCTGTTGGCTGTAGCGCGCCAGCCGGTACAGGCGCTGCCGGTTGGCGGTGTGCACCGGCGCCCGGCAGGCCCGCCACCAGCGCCACAGCCAGCCCCATTGGCCGGCGCCCAGCGGCGTGGCCAAGCGCACCGGGGCATGACGGCTGAGCAGGTGGCGCAGCAGTTTGGCCGGCATGCCGGGCGCAGCCCAGGGCGTCACATAGCCCGGCGCCACCACGCCGGCATTGGCAAAGCTGGTTTCCTCAGCCACGCTGCCCCGGCGCTCGAACACGGTGACCTGGTGGCCGTCACTGGCCAGCTCATGGGCGGTCGTGACGCCGACGATGCCGGCGCCGATCACGGCGATGCGCACGCTCAGCGGCTCCCGCCCGAGGCCGCGCCAGCCGGCTTGCGCAAGCCGGCGTCGATCGCCAGTGACACCCCCAGCACCGCGTCATCCGTCATCGCCCCGCCCCACACCCTCAGGCCCACCGGCATCTGGCCGGGCGCGTGGCAGGGCAGGGACAGCGCGCAACCGTCCAGCATATTGACCACCGACGGGTTGCGCAGCAGCAGGGCGTTGATCGCAAAAAAGCCCTTGTCGCTGGCCAGCAGCGGCGCCAGGGCCGGCGCCACCATCGGCACGGTGGGCGATAGCAGCGCATCGAAGCCGGCCACTTCGGTCTCGATGCGGGCGATCCAGCGCGCCCGCTCTTGCAGCAGGTCGAGGTAGTCGGCGGCGCTGATAGCCTCGCCACGGCGGATGCGCAACGCCACCCGCGGGTCGTAGTCGGCCTCGCGCTGGGCCAGGCGGTGGCGATGCCAGGCCCAGCTCTCGGCGGCGGTGAATCCACCCTGGGCCTGCAGATGCGCCAGTTCACCCAGCGGCGCCAGCGGCAGGTCTTCGATCTGGGCTCCGGCCTGGCGCAGCGTGGCCAGGCTGGCCTCGAAGGCCCGCGCCACGTCGGCGTCCAGGCCGTCGAGCATCACCGTCTGCGGCAGGGCCAGCCGCAATGCCCGCAGCGGCCGGTGCAGCGGCTGCGGCGTGCGGGCCGCCAGCAGGCCGTGCACCAGCACCGCGTCGCGCACGCTGCGGGTGATCGCGCAGGCGGTGTCCAGGCTGCTCGACAAGGGGATGGCCCCGGCCAGCGGCGTCAGGCACTGGGTGTTCTTGAAGCCGACCAGGCCCATCAACGCGGCCGGGATGCGGATCGAGCCGCCGGTGTCCGAGCCCAGCGCGGCCCAGGCTGCGCCGGTGGCCACCGACACCGCCCCGCCTGAGGTGCTGCCGCCCGGCACCCGTGGCGTCGGGTTGAGGGCGGCGGTGGCCGGGTTGACCGGCGTGCCATGGTGGGGGTTGATGCCCACGCCCGAGTAGGCGAACTCGCTCAGATTGGTGTGGCCGGTGAGCGCCGCGCCCGCCGCGCGCAAGCGGGCCACCACGGGCGCGTCGGCCATTGCGGGGTGCGTATCGGCCATCGAGCGCGATCCGGCGGTGGTGGGGTGGCCGGCCACGTCGAACAAATCCTTGATCGACACCGCCAGGCCGGCCAGCGGCGGCAGCGGGGCGCCGGCCAAGGCCGCAGCGTCCACCGCCTGCGCGGCCGCCAG
>JANLZT010000281.1:0-12410 GCA_031366465.1 Betaproteobacteria bacterium
CCAGGACCCGGTGCTGGTGGTCAACTCGTCCGACCAGACCGTGACCGATGTCGCCGCCTTCACCGCTGCGCTGCGCCGCGCGGTGCAGGTGGCCGCAGGCGGCACGGTGGTCATCCTGGGCATCACGCCCGACCGCGCCGAAACCGGCTATGGCTATATCCGGGCCGAGCCCGGCAGCCGTGATCTCGCGCCCCGGGTGGCCCAGTTTGTCGAGAAACCCGACCAGGCCACCGCCGAGCGCTACCTGGCCGAGGGCGGCTACTTCTGGAACGCCGGCATGTTTGTGCTCAAGGCCTCGGTGTGGATGGCCGCACTCGACACCTTCCGCCCCGACATCGCCCAAGCCACCCGCGCGGCCTGGGCCGCGCGCAGCACCGACGCCAAGTTCGTGCGGCCCGGCAAGGCCGAGTTCGCCGCCGTGCCGAGTGAGTCGGTGGACTATGCGGTGATGGAGCGCTGCCCCGGCAGCGCCTTCGAGATCCGCATGGTGGCGCTGGACGCCGGCTGGAACGATCTGGGCGCCTGGGAGGCCGTCTGGCAGGTGGCGCCCAAGGACGCGCAAGGCAATGCCAGCGTGGGCGACGCCATCGTCAAGGACAGCCACAACACCCTCGTGCACGCCACCAGCCGGCTGGTCAGCGCGGTGGGCCTGGACAACGTGGTGGTGGTCGAGACGGCCGACGCGGTGCTGGTGGCCAGCCGCGAGCGCAGCCAGGACGTCAAGCTGATCGTCAACCAGTTGCAGGCCCTGGGCCGCGGCGAGCAGACCCTGCACCGCAAGGTGCACCGGCCCTGGGGCTGGTATGACAGCATCGACCATGGCCCGCGCCACCAGGTCAAGCGCATCATGGTCAAGCCCGGCGCATCCTTGAGCCTGCAGATGCACCACCACCGCGCCGAGCACTGGATCGTGGTCAGCGGCACGGCCGAGGTGACCAACGGCGACAAGGTGATCCTGCTGGCCGAAAACCAGAGCACCTACATCCCGCTGGGCCAGACCCATCGCTTGGCCAACCCCGGCAAGGTGCCGCTGGAGATCATCGAGGTGCAATCCGGCAGCTACCTGGGCGAGGACGATATCGTGCGCTTTGAAGACACTTATGGACGGCACTGAGCCATGACCATCCTGGTCACCGGCGGCGCCGGCTTCATCGGCAGCAACTTTGTGCTCGACTGGCTGGCGACCAGCGACGAGCCCATCGTCAACCTAGACGCCCTCACCTATGCCGGCAACCTGGCCAACCTGGCCGCACTGCAGGGCGACCGCCGCCATCATTTTGTAAAAGGCGACATCGGCGACCGACCGCTGCTCGACAGCCTGCTGGCCAGCCACCGGCCGCGCGCGCTGCTGCACTTTGCGGCTGAGAGCCATGTGGACCGCAGCATCCACGGCCCGGGCGCCTTCATGAAGACCAATGTCGAAGGCAGCTTCACGCTGCTGGAGGCCAGCCGGGCCTACTGGGGCGGCTTGCCGGCGGCCGAGAAGGCGGCGTTCCGCTTCCACCATGTCAGCACCGACGAGGTCTACGGCAGCCTGCTGCCCGGCGCGCCGGCCTTCACCGAGACCCACCCTTACGCGCCCAACAGCCCGTATTCGGCCAGCAAGGCCGCCAGTGACCACCTGGTGCGTGCCTGGCACCACACCTACGGCCTGCCGGTGCTCACCACGAATTGCAGCAACAACTACGGGCCCTGCCATTTCCCCGAGAAGCTGATCCCCTTGATGATCGTCAATGCGCTGGCCGGCAAGCCCTTGCCGGTCTACGGCGACGGCCAGCAGATCCGCGACTGGCTCTACGTCGGCGACCACTGCAGCGGCATTCGCGCGGTGCTGGCCCGCGGCCGGGTGGGCGAGACCTACAACATCGGCGGCTGGAACGAGCAGGCCAATCTCGACATCGTCAAGGCGGTGTGCGCGCTGCTCGACGAGCTGCGGCCTGACCCGGCCGGCCCGCATGCCCGACTCATCAGTTTCGTGGCCGACCGGCCCGGTCACGACAGGCGGTATGCCATCGACGCCCGCAAGATCGAGCGCGAGCTGGGCTGGCGCCCGGCCGAGACCTTCGAGACCGGCATCCACAAGACCGTGCGGTGGTATCTGGCGCATGCCGATTGGGTGGCCGATGTGCAAAGCGGCGCCTACCGTGCCTGGCTCGACCAACACTACCGCTGAACCCACGCGGGCCAGGCGCCAGGCCCGCGCCGGTGCGGGCATGCGTGATCGATGCCAGTGAACTAATTTGCCCCTGCCCAGGTCTTGCATGCCGCCCAATGCACACGCACATCGCCGTTCATTGACAATTGCCTAATTGAGTTGCCCGCCCAGGCCATTGCCAAAAGCAGTGCCGCCATACCGGGCCAGTGATCGCTTCAATCAAAACGATGGATATTGAAAAACTGAACATCGACGCTGAATTGCGTCGAGTGCTGGACAGCGCGCTCAACCTGCAGGGCCGGGCCGAGGCCTTCCACGACAAGAGCTCGATGTTGGGGGGCGTCCCTGAGCTGGACTCGGTCGGCGTGGTGGCGGTGCTGACGGCGCTGGAGGAATGGTTCGGCATCGCCATCAAGGATGAAGAGATCGACGGCCAGATATTCACCACCTTCGGCCACCTCAAGGCCTTTGTAGAAAGCAAGCTGGGCTGACGCCCCGGCACCGCCCATGACGCCAGCCAAGCCCCGCAAAGGCATCATCCTGGCTGGCGGCTCCGGCAGCCGGCTGCACCCGGCCACGCTGGCCATCAGCAAGCAGTTGCTGCCGGTGTATGACAAACCGATGGTGTACTACCCGCTGGCCACGCTGATGCTGGCCGGTATCCGCGACATCCTGGTGATCAGCACCCCGCAGGACACCCCGCGGTTCGAGTCCCTGTTGGGCGACGGCAGCCGCTGGGGTTTGACGCTGCGCTACTGCGTGCAACCCAGCCCCGACGGCCTGGCCCAGGCCTTCATCCTGGGGCGCGATTTCATCGCCGGCCACCCCAGCGCGCTGGTGCTGGGCGACAACATCTTCTACGGCCATGATTTCGCCGCGCTGCTGCAGCGCGCCAACCAGCGCCAGGCCGGCGCCAGCGTCTTTGCCTACCATGTGACCGACCCCGAACGCTACGGCGTGGTCGAGTTCGATGCCCACCGGCAGGCCCTGAGCATCGAAGAAAAGCCGACTGTCCCCAAGAGCCCCTACGCCGTCACCGGCCTGTACTTCTACGACAACCAGGTCTGCGACATCGCCGCCGCGATCCGGCCATCGGCGCGCGGTGAGCTGGAGATCACCACCGTCAACGCCACCTACTTGCAGCAGGGCGAGCTGGCGGTGGAGATCATGGGCCGCGGCTATGCCTGGCTCGACACCGGCACCCATGACAGCCTGATGGAGGCCGGCCAGTTCATCGCCACGCTCGAAAAACGCCAAGGCCTCAAAGTCTCCTGCCCCGAGGAGATCGCCTACCGCAGCGGCTGGATCAGCGCCGCGCAACTGGAGGCGCAGGCCCAGCCGATGCTCAAGAACGGCTATGGCCAGTACCTGATGCAGGTGCTGCGCGAAAAGGCTTTCTAAAGACTGGTGCGGCACCATCACAGGTTCACAGATTCACCTGTTCACGTAATTGCGGCTACACTTGGACGGAAGGGACGCACCGACATGTCGAACCTGACGCTTTCAGTGGATGAGGATTTGATCAGGCGCGCCCGTGTGCGGGCCATCCAGCAAGGCAGCTCACTGAGCGCCAAGGTCAGGGAGTTCCTGCGGCAGTACGCCGATGAATCGGAAGATCTGCTGAGAAGCCAGCGCGCATCAGCCACCGCCAAGCTGCTTGATGCGATGGCGCTGGCCACCCCACAAGCCGCAGCCGAGCCCTCGACTGTGGCGGCCGCATCGTTGCCCTCGCGGCGCACGCTTCGGCAAGACTTGTACGAAGACAACTTCCGCGCTCGGGATAGTCGAGTTCGACGCCAAGCCGGCAAATAGCCCGTGTTGGCTTTCTTCGACACCAATGTCTTGGTGTATTGCACCGACAGTCTTGCGCCAGCCAAACAGGCGCGCGCCCGCAGCCTGGTGGCCAGTCACGCCGCAGCGGGCCAGGCCGTGGTGAGCACGCAGGTGCTGATCGAGTTGTTCCACACCCTCACCCGCAAGCAGAAAATGCCGCAGGCGGTGGCTCAATCGCTGGTGCTGGCCATCGGAGAATGGACGGTCATCCCCAGCGATTCATCGTTGGTGATGGCCGCCATCGACAAATCCATGCAGTGGCAGTTGTCGATCTGGGACGCGATGGTGGTCGAGGCCGCGCTGCGCAGTGGTGCACAAACCCTCTTCACCGAAGACCTGAGTGCCGGCCAACGCTTCGCGGCACTGACGGTCGTCAACCCGTTCCAGTGATCCCGCCGGGGGCCGGCCGCGGCCCAAGCGGGGCCGGGCCGGGTGACGCGGGCACAATCGCGGCCTGCCCGCCGACCCCGACCCCGACCCCGCCCCATGAAAACTGCATTGATCACCGGCGTGACCGGCCAGGACGGCGCCTACCTGGCCGAGTTGCTGCTGAAAAAAGGCTACGAGGTGCACGGCATCAAGCGCCGCTCGTCGCTGTTCAACACCGACCGGGTGGACCACCTCTACCAGGACCCGCATGTCGACAACCAGCGCTTCAAGCTGCACTACGGTGACCTGACCGACAGCACCAACCTGATCCGCATCGTCCAACAGGTGCAGCCCGACGAGATCTACAACCTGGCGGCGATGAGCCATGTGGCGGTGAGCTTCGAGGAGCCCGAGTACACCGCCAATGCCGATGGTGTTGGCACGCTGCGCCTGCTCGAAGCCATCCGCATCCTGGGGCTGCAGCAAAAAACCCGCTTCTACCAGGCCAGCACCAGCGAGTTGTATGGCCTGGTGCAAGAAACCCCGCAGAAAGAAACCACCCCCTTCTACCCGCGCAGCCCCTATGCGGTGGCCAAGCTTTATGCCTACTGGATCACGGTCAACTACCGCGAGGCCTACGGCCTGTATGCCTGCAACGGCATCTTGTTCAACCACGAAAGCCCGGTGCGCGGCGAGACCTTTGTCACCCGCAAGATCACCCGCGCGGTGGCCCGCATTGCGCTCGGCCTGCAGGATTGCCTCTACCTGGGCAACCTGAGCGCGCTGCGCGACTGGGGCCATGCCCGCGACTATGTGCAGATGCAATGGCTGATGCTGCAGCAAGACGCGCCCGAGGACTATGTGATCGCCACCGGCGTGCAATACAGCGTGCGCCAGTTTGTCGAGCGCGCCGCGCTGGAACTGGGCGTCACCATTGCCTTCCAGGGCGAGGGCCTGCACGAGCTGGGTGTGGTGGCCAGCGTGGTGCCGGTGAATGGCGCCAAGCTGGCCCAGTGCAAGGTGGGTGAGGTGGTGGTCAAGATCGACCCCCGCTATTTCCGCCCCACCGAGGTCGAAACCCTGTTGGGCGACCCCAGCAAGGCCAAGGCCAAGCTGGGCTGGACGCCGACCACCACCTTTGATGAGCTGGTGCGCGAGATGGTGCTGAGCGACTACCAAAGCGCCAAGCGCGACAGCCTGGTCAAGCTGGCGGGCTTCCAGGCCTTTGACCACCACGAGTGAGCGCATGGCCGCCCCTGCCCGCATCTATGTGGCCGGCCATCGTGGCCTGGTCGGCAGCGCGATCGTGCGGCGCCTGCAGGCCCTGGGCCACACCGGCCTGATCACCCGCAGCCACGCCGAGCTTGATCTCACCGACGCTCGCGCCACCCGCCAATTCTTCGAGGCCGAGCGGCCCGACCAGGTCTACCTGGCCGCTGCCCGGGTGGGCGGCATCGACGCCAACCAGCGCTACCCGGCCGAGTTCATCCGCGACAACCTGGCGATCCAGGGCAATGTGATCCACGCCGCCTGGCAGGTCGGCGTGCAGCGCCTGCTGTTTCTGGGCTCAAGCTGCATCTACCCCAAGCTGGCGCCGCAGCCGATGAAAGAAAGCGCGCTGCTGAGCGGCCCGCTGGAGCCCACCAACCGCCCCTATGCGCTGGCCAAGATCGCCGGCGTGGAGATGTGCTGGAGCTACAACCGCCAATACGGCTGCCGCTTTCTGGCGGCCATGCCCACCAATCTGTACGGCCCGGGCGACAACTACCACCCCACCCACAGCCATGTGATCCCGGCGCTGATCCGCAAATTTCACCAGGCCCAACAGCATGGCGATGGCCAGGTGACGGTCTGGGGCACCGGCAAGGCGCGGCGCGAGTTCTTGTACAGCGACGACATGGCCGAGGCCTGCACCCATTTGCTGGGCCTGCCCGACGCGCAGTACAGCGCGCTGCTGGGCAGCGATGAGGCCCTCAGCGGCCGCTTTGAGCCACCGTTGGTCAATATCGGCACCGGCCAGGACCAGACCATCGCCGACCTGGCCGCGCTGGTTGGGCGCACCGTGGGCTATGCCGGCGAGGTGGTCTACGACAGCCGCCAGCCCGACGGCACACCGCGCAAGCTGCTGGACGTGGGCCTGATCCAGGCCACCGGCTGGCGCGCCCGCACGCCGCTGGCGCTGGGGCTGGCAGCGGCGTATGCCGAATTCAAGGCCAGTGTGGCGGGCTGAGTGGCGGGCTGAGTGGCGGGCTGAGTGCCGGGCCGGCGCGCAGGGCCCTGCTGGCCCGCAGATCGCCGACAGTGGCCACGGAGGAAAAAATATTCTCATTCTGTACAAGTTTCAACATTTGTATAGAATGAGAAACAATATGCCTGCCAAAGCCCCCCCTGTCGGAGATGTTCTCGCGCCGAGGCTCAAAGCCTTGGGCGCGCAGATACGCACGCGTCGCGAGCAGCTCAAGGTCAGTGCCACCACCGCCGCTGAAGCTGCGGGCATGTCGCGCGTCACGCTGCACCGGATCGAGCGCGGCGAGCCTTCGGTCACGATGGGTGCCTACCTGAGTGCGATTGCCGCAGTGGGCTTGGCACTGGGCCTGAGTGACCCATTGACGCCTCAAAGCCCTGCGCCCCCGCCCACGCCCACCACGGGCCTGCCCGCCCGCGTGCGCCTGGCCGACTACCCGCAACTCAAGCGCCTGGCCTGGCAGCGGCAGGGCCTGGCCGAGCTCGGCGCTGCCGAGGCCTTGAACTTGTACGAGCGCAACTGGCGCCACATCGACCCCGCCAGCCTGGGGCCGGCCGAACGCGAACTGGTGCAGGCCCTGGTGGACAAGCTGGGTGGCGGGCGCTTGCTTGTTTGAACGCGAACACCACCGCCGCATCGCCACCGTCCTGGGGGCGCTGGATGCCACCGCCCTGGCCGCCACCGGCTGCCTGTTTGGCGGCGGCACCGCCATCGCGCTGCACTGCGGTGAGTACCGTGAATCGCTGGACATCGACTTCCTGATCTCCAACCTGGACGGCTACCGACAACTCCGCCAGCGCTTGACAGGGCCCGAGGGCGTGGCTGCACTTGCCGGTGTGCCCACCCATGCCGACACCCACACAAACGGCCATCCCGGCCTGGCCCTGAACCAGGTGCGCGAGATGCGCACCGACCAATATGGCATCCGCACCATGCTGCGGGTGGACGACATCGACATCAAGTTCGAGATCGTGCTGGAGGGCCGCATCCAGCTCGAAGCCCCGGGCGCCGGCGACAGCCTTTGCGGCCTGGCCACGCTGACGCCGCTGGACAGGGTCGCCAGCAAACTGCTGGCCAATTGCGACCGTTGGCGTGACGACGCCGTGCTCAGCCGCGACCTCATCGACCTGGCGATGATGGCGCCACCGGCAGGGTTGCTGCAGCGGGCCATCGCCAAGGCCCAGGCTGCCTACGGCGACAGCGTGCAGGCTGACCTGGCCCGCGCCATTCAAGACCTGCGCGAAAGGCCCCACCGGCTGGACCACTGCATGCAGGCCCTGGGCATGCACACGCTGCCCAAGACGCTGCTGTGGGCGCGCATCAAAGCGCTGGCGCGCTGACCAACGTCAGCGTTGACCCGCTGGCCGCGCACGGCCCAACGCAAATGGCCAGCGGGCCAGCGCCCGGGCCGGTTGCAGCTTGGATCGGCAGCTTGGCTCGGCAGCTTGGATTGGCATGTCGGATTGGCATGTCGGATCGGCATGTTGTATCGGCATGTTGCTGCAGGGCCCTTGGCCGTTGCGGATTGGCAATGGCGGGTGACAATTGCGTCATGCATCGCCCGTGCTATCGCCGTACCCACAGGCCTCTGAGCGCTCGCCCGCCCGGCCTGGACATTGCCCGCCAGACCGGGCCGGCCATCGCACGCGACCGCCAAGCGGTGTCTGGCTGACAGCGGCCACCCGCCGGTGTCCGCGCGCTGCGCTGGCCTTGCCAGGGGCAGCGGCCTACCCTGAAATCAAGTCTGGCCTTGCGGCCTGAGCAGCGGGCCGTCGCGCCCAAGGAACTGTCCCCATGAAATGCAATCGTCGTCACACCCAGTGGCATGCCGCCTGGCCGAAGGGCCCTGCGCTGGGCTCGGCGCTCGCCATGGCGCTGGCCCTGTCGCTGAGTGCCTGCGGTGGCGGTGCCGGCGACACGCCCAGCGCCGCCCCCCAGCAGGCCGCTGCGGCGCCGCTGGCAAGTCGCCAGGACAGCGCCAGCCTGGCGCCGGTCGACGCGCCTGCCGACCAGGCAGCAGCAGGGCCCGATGCGCTGTTGGCGCAGGCCATGCTGGCCACCGGCCCTGACAGCACCCCGGCCACCGTACTCGCCGGTCTGACCCCATTGGGCTCACCGCCCGACACCCACAAGGCAGACGCCAGCCCGGCCACGCCCGACAAGCTGGCCACTTCGGCCAGCCGTTTGCGTGCTGCCGATGCCGCGCCGGCTGCCGCTGCCACTGATGCTGCCGTGCCGGGCGCGGTCTACTACCTTGACAGCAGCCTGGGCAGTGATGCCAACAACGGCCTGGCAGCGGCCCCGGCGGCCGGCGCGGTCGGGCCCTGGCGCAGCCTGGCCCGGCTCAAGACCGCCAGTCTGGCCGCTGGCGACAGCCTGCGCCTGGTCTGCGGCAGCGAGTGGAACGAGACGCTGACATTGCCCGCATCGGGCGTCAATGGCAACCCGATCACTGTGGTGGCCTACCCCGCAGGATGTGCGGCCAGACCGCTGATCAACGGCGCCACCAGCATCGCTGCGGCGCAATGGACGCTGCACCGCGGCAATGTCTACAAGACCGCCCTGGCGGGTGTGCCCGCGCAGGTGCTCAGTGCGGCCGGCAATATGACGCTGGCACACCATCCGAACCGCGGCCACGACAGCGGCAACCCCGACTCGATCTACCTGCGCATGGCAGCCGACGCCGACGCCGTGCTGGTCAACAACCGGCCCGCCAGCAGCTACCTGCTTACCGGCGCCGACCTGGCCCTGCCGGCCGGCGCGGTGCTGGGCGCCGGCACCCAGGTGCGCATCCGCAGCAACGCCTGGACCATCGAGGAGCGCAGTCTCAGTGCGGTGGCAGGCGCCAAGCTCAGCTTGTCTGCCACCACCACCTACCCCTTGAAGGCCGGCTGGGGCTACTACCTGCTGGGCCAGCTGTGGATGCTGGACTCCCCCGGCGAGTGGTTCCACGACGCCAGCACCCAAACCCTCTACGCCTGGATGCCTGACTCGCGGGCGCCGGGCGACATGGTGGCCAGCAGCCGGCTGGCCACCGGCATCGATCTGGAGTCGCGCCGCTACATCACGCTGGACGGCCTGGCCGTCAGGGCGGTGGGCACCGGCCTGAACCTCAAAAGCACGGTCGGCGTGGTGCTGCGCAACAGCCGCATCGAAGACACCAGCGAGCATGGCGTCAATGCCACCAACAGCCAGGGCCTGCTGATCGCCGCCAATGCCTTCAACCGTATCGGCGCCGACGGCATCACCGGCCAAGACGACATCCTGCCCGCTGCCAGCGGCATGTGGGTGGACGGCAATGTGCTGGCCGACATCGGCGTGGTGATGAACGGGGCCTCAACGCTCAGCCTGCCCCGGCGGGCGCGCGCCGCGATCCGGCCCGGTGCCTATGCCACGGTCAGCGCCAACAGCATCACCAACACCGCCTATGTCGGCATCTGGCCGTTGGCCAACAGCACCGTCAGCAGCAATGTGCTGAACGGCAGCTGCAGCGTGCTCGACGACTGCGGCGCCATCTATGTCAGCGACGCCAACAACAACGGCGTGATCGCCGGCAACCTGGTGCAGCGCTCACGCGGCGCGCTGGCCGGCAAGAGCCCGGCAGCGGCCTTCACCCAGGCCCAGGGCATCTACCTCGATGACTACGCCTCGGGCGTGCGGGTGCTGGGCAATACCGTGACCGACGCCGACAGCGGGATCCAGTTGCACATCGCGTCCAACAACATCGTCTCGGGCAACCGGCTTTACGGCAACCGCGTCAACCAGTTGTGGCTGCAGGAGACCCACAACGCGGTCAACGCGCTGGGCGATCTGTCGGGCAACACCGTCACCGCCAACCAGATCGCGCCCACCAGCGCGGCGGCCCGAGGCATCTACCTCGACACGGTGATCCGGGACACCAGCCGCTTTGGCAGCTTCGACCAGAACCGCTACCTCGATTCGGTCTTCCCGCTGGTGGCCGACGAGCGCACGCCGCTGCAAGCCACCCGCTACACCCTGGCCGAGTGGCGCAATGCCAGCACGGCCGGCGTGCCGCGCGGCCTGGACGTGCACGGCAGCGGCACCAGCCAGACCCGCTTCACCTCGGTGTTGATGAACGGCAGCAACCAGGTGCCCAACGGCCAACTGGCCAGCAACACCGTCGGCTGGACCAGCTGGAACGCCACCCGGCCGCTGGGCAGCCTGTCGCGGGTGGCTTGCAGCCCGGGCTGGTGCGCGCGCTATGTGGCGGGGGCCTCGCCCGGCATCCTGTCGTCGCCCAACTTCAGCATCACGGCCGGCACCTGGTACCGGCTGAGCTTCGACGCCGCCAGTGGCGCCGACCGCCAGTGGCTCAATGTGGTGGTGCGGCGTGGCGGCGGCGGCAGCAACAGCTACGAGTCGCTGGCCGATCGCGCGCTCAATGTCACCGCCGACCGCGGCTTCAAACGCTACAGCGTGGTGTTCAAGGCCACCAAGAGCGTGACTGCGGCCGACCCGCTGACCTTGGACCTGGGTGCCCGGGTCGATATCCAGAACGTGGCGCCGGGCACCGAGGTGAGCCTGGCCAACCTGGAGCTGGTGCCCATCGTGCCCGCCGAGGCCCTGACCCGCAGCGAGATCATGCTCAACGCCGGCAGCAACGCGAGCCAGGCCGACTGCCCCAGCCAGGCCACCCAGCCGGCGCTGTGCGCGGTGTACGTGCGCCTGTCGGACAACCTGCCGGTGGTCTGGCCGCTCTACCTGGCCGCCCGCAGCGCCGAGATCATCTACACCCGCGACGCCCGGCTGGTCGACAGCGACGGCGACGGCATCGCCGACGGCCAGGACGCCTGCCCTGGCACCGCGCCCGGCCTGGGCGTCAACAGCCGGGGCTGCGCACAGGGCCAGTAGAGGGGGCCGGGCGCTGGCGGTGATTGGGACAACCGCGCAACAGACCCTGCGCTGATCGCCAGAACAGCGCCTTTTTCACGGTCCAAACCGCCGGCTGCAGCCTGACCGGGCTTTACATGCCCGGCTGCTCAACCGCAGCCCGCAGGCGTCGATAGCTTGCGGATGACATTGCACTCGGATCGCGCCCCCTTGCTGGCCACCTGCGTGGCGGCCTTGGCCACCAGTTGGCTGCTCAGCGCCTGTGGCGGCGGTGGCGGCGCCAGCAACCAGACTGCCAGCGCCACCACGGCCACCGCCGCCACCGCGCCGGCCGAGCCCGCCGCCACCAGCAGCACCAGCGCCAGCGCGCCGGCTGACAACAGCAGCAGCGCACAACCCACGCTGCAGGCCACGGCCGAGGAATTGCTGGCCCAGGCGATGCAGGCATCACTGGCGGCGCCGGCCGCCGCTGCCGCATCAGCGCCGGCCCAGGCCGCCAGCGTTGAGAGCGTGACCACCACGCCCGGCGCTGACAGCACCGACGCCACGGCACTGGCCGCAGCCAAAACCGCCACTGCCGACGCTGCCCCTGCCCCTGCCGCCGCAGCCGCCACGCCCACCCCCACCGGCCGGGTCTTCTACCTCGACAGCAGCGCCGGCAACGATGCCAGCAATGGCCAGGCAGCCAGCCCGGGCGTTGCCGGCAGCGGCCCCTGGCGCAGCCTGGCCAGGCTGGCAGCGGCCGCCCTGCTGCCCGGCGACACCGTGCGCCTGGCCTGCGGCAGCAGCTGGGGCGAGACCCTCAGCCTGGGTGCATCCGGCAGCGCCACCGCGCCCATCACGCTGGCCGCCTATCCCGCAGGCTGCGCCGCCAAGCCGGCCATCGACGGCAGCATCAGCATCCCGGCCAACCAGTGGGCACTGCACAAAGGCAGCATCTACAAGGCCAGCCTGGCG
>JANLZT010000307.1:0-2980 GCA_031366465.1 Betaproteobacteria bacterium
ACGACGATGTCCACGGTGCCGGCCTCCAGGCCGTCGAGCGCGATGCGCACCTCCTTGGGCGATCGGAAGCGCGACAGCTCGGCAATGCGCACCGGCCATCTGCCGAACCGGTCCACCAGGGTCTGGTAGTGCTGCTCGGCCAGCAGCGTGGTGGGCGCCAGGATGGCCACCTGCTTGCCGCCGATCACGGCGATGAAGGCCGCCCGCAGCGCCACCTCGGTCTTGCCGAAACCGACATCGCCGCAGACCAGGCGGTCCATCGGCTGCGGGCTGACCATGTCCTGGATCACCGCGTGGATGGCGGCGCGCTGGTCAGGCGTTTCCTCAAAGCCGAAGCTGGACGCAAAGGCCTCGTAGTCATGCGCCGAGTAACGGTGGGCATGGCCCTCGCGGGCGGCGCGGCGGGCATACAGGTTGAGCAGCTCGGCAGCGGCGTCGCGCACCTGCTCGGCGGCTTTGCGCTTGGCCTTGTCCCACTGGCCGCTGCCCAGGCGGTGCAGGGGTGCCTCGTCGGCGCTGACGCCGGTGTAGCGGCTGATCAAATGCAACTGGCTGACCGGCACGTAGAGGGTGGCCTTGTCGGCGTATTCGAGATGCAGGAATTCGCTGGCGCCGTCGCCCAGGTCGATGTTGATCAGCCCGACATAGCGGCCGATGCCGTGGTTGCCATGCACCACCGGGTCACCGGGTTTGAGCTCTGACAAATCCTTGATCAGCGCCTCGACGCTGCTGACCTGCTCTTGCTTGCGGCGGCGCCGGCCCTGCGGCGAGCTGGCGAACAGCTCGGTCTCGGTGATGAACTGGATCGAGATGCCGGCCTCGGGCTCGAACCAATGGAAGCCGGCGGCCAGCGGCGCAGCGGTGATCGCGAACTTCTCGGCCGGCTGGTCGCCTTGCGCCACCGCCTGGGCTTCGAATTCGGCCAGCGTGGCCACGCTGGGCGGGCTGATCTGGTGGTCGCGCAACAGCTCCAGCAGACTCTCGCGCCGGCCCTCGCTCTCGGCCACGATCAGCACCCGGTGCGGGGTACTGTCGAGGTGGCGGCCCAGCGCGGCCAGCGGCTCGGTGGCGCTGCGGTCGGACGCCACATCGGGCAGGGGCCGGGCCCAGGAGACCGCCGAAGCGGGCTCTGGCGAGCCCGCAGGGGCCGCGTCGGCAGCTTCCGGTGGCCGTGGTGGTGGCGTGCCGCGCAGCGCCAAGGTCGCGTGGCGGTTGACGTTGCTGAAGAACTCGTCGCTGCGTTGGAAGATGTCCTCGGGCGCCAGCACCGTGCGGGTGGGGTCAGCAGCGATGAAGCGGTGGCGCTCGCGGGTGTCGGCCCAGAAGTGGTCCAGCGCGGCGTCCACCTCGCCATGCAGCACCAGCTGCGCTTGCTCTCCGATATAGCTGAAGATCGTCGCCGTCTGCTCGAAGAACAGCGGCAGGTAGTACTCGATGCCGGCGGTGGCAAGCCCCAAGGCGATGTCCTTGTAGATGCGGCTCTTGGTCGGGTCACCGTCCAGCTTCTCGCGCCATCGGGCGCGGAAGGTGCTGCGCGCGGCCTCGTCCATCGGGAACTCGCGGCCCGGCAGCAGCCGCACCTCGGGCACCGGGTAGAGGCTGCGCTGGGTGTCGGGGTCGAAGGTGCGGATCGAATCGACCTCGTTGTCGAACAAGTCCACCCGGTAGGGCACCAGGCTGCCCATCGGGAACAGGTCGATCAGGCCGCCGCGAACCGCGTATTCACCGGGCGAGACCACCTGGCTGACATGGTTGTAGCCGGCCAGCGTCAGCTGGGCCTTCAGGCCGGCCTCGTCGAGCTTGGATTTCTGCTTGAAATGGAAGGTGGTGCCGGCCAGAAAGCTGGGCGGCGCCAGCCGTGTCAGCGCGGTGGTGGCTGGCAGCAGCAGCACATCGCAGCCATCGGCGGCGCGGGCGTTGTGGATGCGCCAGAGCGTGGCCAGGCGCTCGCTGATCAGGTCCTGGTGCGGGCTGAAGTTGTCGTAGGGCAGGGTCTCCCAATCCGGGAACAGCGCCACCCGCAGGCCCGGGGCGAAGAAGGGCAACTCATCAGCCAGGCGCTGGGCATCGGCCGGCTCGGCGGTGATGATGGCCAGCAGGCGGCCTTCGGCGGCCCGAGCCTGGGCCAGCCGGGCCAGCAGCAGCGCGTCGGCCGAGCCAGTGGGGCGGGGCAGGGTGAAGCGTTTGCCGGGGGCGATGACGGGCAGTTGCATGGGCGTGAGCATGGGGGCGGGGCCGGTGCGGTGCAGAAATGGCAACACGCCCCGGAGCCTGGGCTGGGGGGCGTGAAAGCGCGAATTCTAGAATCGATGCCGATGAGCCCTGATCTTGCGCCGCCAGCCCCCCCCAGCCGCTTGGCCATCGGCCTGCTGCCACGCCTGTTTGCGTTGGTGCCCTGTGCCGGCAGCGGCAGCCGCGCTGCCTCGGTTGGCCCCAAGCAATATGCGGCACTGGCCGGCAGGCCGCTGGTGGCCCACACCCTGGCAGCGCTGGCCGGCGTGCCGCGTCTGGCGGCCACCTTGGTGGTGCTGGCACCCGACGACGACCAGTTCGAGCGCCAGGTGCCGGGCTTTGCCGGCGACCATGCCTGGGTGGCCCGGGTGGGCGGCGCCAGCCGGGCCGAGACCGTTGCCCATGGCCTGGCCGAGCTGCAGGCCCGTGGCGTGATGCCGCATGACTGGGTGCTGGTGCATGACGCCGCGCGCTGCCTGCTGCAGCCGGCCTGGGTGGACCGCCTGATCGATGCCTGTGCCGACGACGAGGTCGGCGGCCTGCTGGCGCTGCCGCTGGCCGACACCCTCAAGCAGGCCCTGGCCGAGGGTGATGTTGAGCGGGCGATGGCCACCGTTGGCCGCAGCGGCAAATGGGCCGCCCAGACGCCGCAGATGTTCCGCCTGGGCCTGCTGCTGCCGGCGCTGCGCGCGGCCGGGCCCCAGGTGACCGACGAGGCCAGCGCGGTCGAGGCCCTGGGCCACAGACC
>JANLZT010000375.1:0-9931 GCA_031366465.1 Betaproteobacteria bacterium
ATGCAGATCGGGCACCGGGGCGGCATTGGGGTCGGCGGCGGGGGCCGGGCTGGCGGCGAAGTACAAATGAACCGTGGCACTGACGACGCTGCTCCAGCCACAGGAGTGGACTTGCACATAGACCACATTGCGGGCACCGGCTGCTACCGCCTTGGTGTGCAGGTCTTCGTCGAACTCGACCCCGTCGAGCACGTCCTCGAAGAACTGGAAGGGCGGGTTGTCGATGCGGATGTCAAACGCATCGTGGTCGGTGAAACGCAGCGTGTTGATCGGGAAGCGCGGGTCACCGCCCAGGCGGAAGGGCGCTGTGCCGTTGGGCGCGCTGTTGAGCTCGGTGGGCGTGGGCCGGGGGTAGGACAGGCCGTCCTCGATCACCGTCTGGCGCAGGTAGACGCGCTGCGCCGGCCCGCCCACTGCCGCCCCGGCGGCCGGCGCTCGGGTGATGTCGCAGGCATACATGCCGCGGCCGTAAAGCGCTGCGATCAGGCGGAAACGCGGCACGCTCTCGGGCGACAGGGCCACCAGGTCGGGCCCGGTGCGCGCGGCCAGGCTGACGATGCGCAAATCATTGACCAGGGTCAGCGGCAAAGGCCCCGGCCCGCCCCGGGCATTGAAGCTGGCCCACAACGGGTTGAGCGCGGCGATCACGGCGGCTGCCGCACCGATGCGCGGCAGGTTGCGCACCACATACACCCCGGCCAGCGTGCCGGCAAACAGGGTCTGGTTTTGCGCTGGCAGGGGTTGCGGGTCCCAGGCCAGCGCCAGCACCGGGCAACTGGGCAGGGCCTGCGCCACACCGGTGATGTCGCGCCAGTTCAGGCCCCGGTCGTGGCTGACAAAGACGCGGCCCTGCTCGGTGACGCCCGAGTTGCCGCCGGTGGCCACCGCCACCAGATTGCTGCTGCGCGGGTGCACGGCGATGCGGGTGACGATCTGCCCAGCGGCGCTGGCCGGCAGCGGCCGGTTGGTCCAAACCGTGACGCCGGTATTGGTGGCCACGCCGACGCCGCCGCCGGTGGTGCCCACCCACCAGTCGGACTGGGCATTGACGCCATTGCCATAGGCCAGCGCATTGACGCTGTCGATGCCGATGATGGCTGCGGGCACGCCGGTGGCGGCAAAGCTGGTGCCGCCGTCGATGCTGACGAACACATCGGCCGGCACGGCAGGCGTCGGCGGCGCCACCACGGCTGCGGTGAAACCCCGGCCCACCAGCAAGTGCAGGCCCAGACCCGGGTGGTGCTCGACCACCGGCACAAACAGCGCCGCAGTGCTGCGCAGCGGCAGCACCTCGCGAGAGCTGAGCTGGCAGGCAAAGGTGTCGTTGGGCGGGTTCTGGTCGCCATTGACCAGGCGCCGCTGCACCAACGGGTAAAAGCCCGGGTTGGGCTCGACCGTGGTGGGCGCGACTACCACCGAGCGGATCACCCGGGCCTGGTTGGGCGCGATGAAAGTGCGCGGGTCGCGCTGCTCAAAGGCGATCTGGCCACCGTCGGCGTCGCCAATCGGGAACCACGACTCACCGCCAAAGCTGACATAACCACCGTTGTCCTGCAGGCCGCCGCCGATCATGTAGGGGTAGACCGGGTGCACCGCCACATCGTTGAACTGGGCCGCGGTGATGCCATGGCTGCGCTTGCGCCAGCCCTGGCTGGTGCGTGGGTTGCCCAGGACGATGTCGGGCGTGACCGACAGCCCCGAATCGTTGGCCACCCACAGCCGGCGCGGGTCTTGGGCGTCGAACACCAGCGCATGCATGTCGCCATGCTGGGCCCGGTCACCGCGGCTCCAGTTCTGCCAGTCCATCACCAGCGACCAGTTGACGCCAAAGTCGGTGCTGCGGCTCAAGTTGGTGGCCCCGGCCAGCACGATGGCCGGGTTGTCGGGGTGCACCGCGATGATCAGGTGGCCCCAGGGCTGGCCGCCAAGCTGGGCCCGCAGCACCGGCGGCACGACCGGCGCGGCCGGTGGGCGCGGGCCGCTGGGCTGCCAATGGTCGCCGCCATCGGCGGAGTAGAAGACGTCCAGCACCTGGCGTGCGTTCGACGAGTTGCTACCGGTTTCGAAGATCGCATACAGGTGCTGGGGCTGCGATTGGCAGGCGGCGATGCGGATGCGGTCGTGCGTCAGACCGGCGGCGCTGCCGGGTGCAGGCAGGCCGCCGGCCAGCGGCACGGCCTCCCAGACCGTGGCTGGCGCACCCACATTGGCATCAAACACCCCCCGGTAAATGCCCTGGCCGCAGACCGCCACGTAGAGCCGGTGAACGCCCTTGCGCGCCGGGTCAGGATGGGGCAGCAGCACGACGTCGCTGCAGCCCGCGCCGAAAGGCCTGGCCACCGACGGCACCGGCGGCAACAGCGGCGGCGGTGGCGCCACCGGCAGGGCCGGCGTCACCGGCAAGGGCAGCGGCACCGGCTCACGCACAAACAGCACCGGTGCGGCGGCGTTGGCCTGGTCGCGCCGCCACAGCCCGGTGTCGCTGGCGATCCAGCAGCGGCGCGCGCTGCCTGGGTCGCAGACGATGCGGGCATAGCGGTCGGCCGCGCCCGCCACCGGGCCGACCTGCGAGTAGGCCCCCACCTCCTGCACCATCACCACCGGCGTGGCGGTGGTGTCGGCGCGGTAGAACCCCACCCCGGCAGCGTCCCAGGTGCTGCCCGCCACCACGCCGCCGGTGATGCTGTGGAAGATCAGCGGCTCACCGCTGCCCACGTACAGCAGGCCGGGCACCTTGGCGTCCAGCGCCAGCGCGCCGACCGGGAACGAATCCTGGGCCGCGCCCAGCGGCGCCCAGGTGTCGCCGTCGTCGCGGCTGACAAACACGCCGCCATAGCCGGTGCCGGCGAACAGCACCTCCGGGTTGCGCGGGTCTTGCACCAGCGCCCGGATGCGCCCGCCGATGTTGCGCGCGCCCATGGCTGCCCAGGGGCTGGGCGTGGCGTCGGCCGGGTCGTTGATGGCGCGCTGGATGGCGCGCTGCATCGACGAGGCATAAAACCACGGTGGCACGCCCAGCGCGGCAAAAAACGCGTCGGACCGCGGATGCGGGTCGTCGGCGATGTCGGATTCGTCGGCCATGGCGTGCTGGATGCAGCGGGCGATCAGGCCGGCAGCGGCAGGCTCAGCAAGCTGGCCAGCGCGCGTGACAGGTCTACATTGGGCGGGTCTTGCGGGCGGAAGCGTGCCGTGCCATGGCTGTCCTGCCCCGGCCGGTGGGCCATGTCGAGCCAGCGGTTGAGCAGCGGCACCCAGCCCAGCAGGCTGGCGGTGGCCGGGCTGTCGGGCTCGTTGAAGGCGCCGCCCTCGACCAGCATGCGCCACTCGTTGACGCGGCGGTGGTTGAGGTTCCAGTCGCGGAACACCTGCAGCGCGGGGCTGACCGCCGGGTGGGCGTCGTCGGCATTGCCCGGCACCGCCGCGGCCAGCGCGTCGGGCAGCAGCCGCGAGGTGACGCCCAGGCTGAGCAGGGTGGCCAGGTCGGCGGCGCGGTCCAGCAGCGATTCACCGTCAAACAACGCACTGGGGTGCAGCGGCGCAAAGTCCAGCCCGCGCTGGCTGATGCCACCGATGCGCCGGTAAGTTGCCCCCACCGGCAGCGGCGGCACGGCCGGCGAGACCGTCAGCGCATTGCTGAACGGCGCATCGATCTGCAGCACCACACCCAGCAGCGACGGCGGCCCCAGGCGCAGCACGGCCAGCACGGTGCGGCGCTCGGGTGGCAGCGGCGCGGGCGGCGGGCTGCCGGGCACCAGCGGGGCCACCGGCTGGATCTCGATCGTGTCGCCGGGCATGAACATCTGCTCGAAGGCGGCACCGTTGCCCACCACTTGCCGGAAGACGCTGCCATCGGCCAGCACCGTGCCCGGCCCGGCCAGGTCGGCCAGGCGGTCGCGGGCCGCGCGCACATAGGCATGCGGCGCGCCCGCTGCTGCCAGGCTGAGCGCCAGGTTCACGGTCAGGTTCTGGTCATTGGCCACCGCCACCACCACCCGAGTCTGCAGCGGCGGGCCGGCAATCTGCAGTACATCGCCGGGCTGGAAGGTCTCGACAAAGCGGGTGGCGGCATTGCCCACCACCAGCACCGAGCCGGCCCCCGGGATGGCCAGCAGCCGGCCGGGCGGGTTGGTGACGGCGGCGTCGTCGTCACCCAGCAGCACCTCGCCACCGCGGCCAAAGGCCACTGCCTGGCGCACCCGGGGTGCCAACGACAGCAGATAGCCCTCGCCGTCGCGCGGCAGCTTGCGGAACTGGGCGGCGGCGGCCAGCCGGGCCTCGACGGTGGTCTCGGCGTCGCCATGGTCGGCAAAGGCGTCGCCGCTGGGCAGCAGGTCATCCAGCGGGTCGGTGGGCGCAAAGCGCTCAACCCGCAGCTTGCTGGTGAACAGCGGGCCGGGCTCGGCCACGGCCTTGCTGAGCCAGGCGCCAAACTCACCCACGGTCAGCGGCGCCAGCGGCGTGGCCACGGTTTGCGGTGTGCTGCCGTCGGCGCGGAAGCTGAAGGCCAGCGCATTGCGCAGTGGGCGGATGAACAAGTCACCGGGGCCGGTCCACCACAGCTTGAGGACCGGCGCCAGATCGCCGGGGAAGACCGGCTCGGCGGCCCCGGCCACGCCTACGGCGCCCACCGATCCCAGGGTGCTGTCGTCGTACAGCCGCAGCCACTGCTTGATGTCAGACACCTCGGGGTCGGGCGCGGGCGCCGGCCCACCGCGTTCGCTGCGCACCAGCAAGGCGGTAAAGCCCAGCCAGGCGCCAAACACCATCGCCAGCCACAGCAGCAGCAGGCCCCAGAAAGCGCCGCTGGCAAAACCATGGTCGGCCAGGCCTTCCACCGCAAAGTGCAGAAAAGCCAGGAAGCAGACGACAAACAGCACGGCCAGCGCGATGCGCACCACCGTGCCAAAGGCGAGCTGGCGGTGCCGCTGGTCACTGCCGCCGCGCGTCAGCACAAAGAACATCAGCACCACATCGGCGATCAAGGGCAGGATGAACAGCAGCGGCCAGCGCAGCAGGCCGGGCAGGTTAGCGCCCAGCGTGGCGAAGAAGACGATGGCCACCACCACGCCGACGATGGCGTTGACCAGCGCGAAAATTGTCTCCTTGCCGGCGCCCAGATAGCTGCCCAGCATGATCTTGAGCGTGATGCCCAGCGGCGCCAGTGCACTGAAGGCCAGCGGGAACATCACCAGCTCAAACGCCCCCCGCTCAGCATCGGCGCCGGCTGGCGCCGGGTTGCGTTGCAAATCCTTGGCATGGGGCAGCAGCGCGGCAAACGGCAGCATCAGCATCGCCGGCAGGAACATGAAGAAGGTGGCGCCGAGCCAGTCGCCATAAGTCCAGCCGTAGCGGCCCTGGTTGAGGGCGTGGAAGGTCTCGTAGCCATCGCGCAGCAGCCGGGCTGACAGCGGCGGTGGGTCTTGGTCGTGCAGCAAGTCATTGAAGGCCTTGCTGCCCGGCACCCGGGCGCCCGGGCCGTAGACATCCTCGGCGGCCGCCGCGTAGGCGGCAAACAAATGGTCGGGCAGCTTGTCTGGCGCGGGCAGCCAGGTCTGCCAGAAGGGCCGCGCCGGGTTGGCTGATTTGAAGATGTTGACGTTGACGCTGGCCTCCAGCGCGCCGCGCAGGGCCAGCGGCAGCGGTTTCAGGCGCGCCGGGGGCGTGCTGCGGCCGGGATGGGCATCGACCTCGTCCAGGTAGGGCGGCGCGGCCAGCAGCGTGGCCAGTTGCGCGGCATGGCCGATGGCAAAGGCGAGCATCTCGGCCAGTGCGGTGTTGCGCTGGGCCTCGGTCTTGCGGGTGTCGGCCAGCACCGCGGTGCGCACGCGGTCGGCCAGCTTCATCAGCAGCCGGCCCGAGCCGTTGCGCACCCGCTGGCGCTGCGGGTCGGCGCTGCCGCCGCGCAGCGTGGTGGCCAGCCACTGCTGGCCCAGCGCGCCGCGCGCGGCCTCTTGCGGGAAGTCCAGCCCCACTGCGCCGGCGGTGGCAAACATCGAGATGCCGCCAGCCAGCCAGGGCGTGAAGCTGCCTTCGACAAACTCACCGCCGGTGTTGGGCAGCGGCGGGGTCTGCAGCGCCAGCAGCGCCTGGTTGGCCAGGAACAGCAACTGGCGCTCGGTGCTGTTGACAATGCCGGCCGAGCGCACCTTGGCCTGCAGCAGGCGCTGGATGCGCTCCAGCCGCTTGCGCGCCAGCAGCAGCACGGCGCTCTGGGTGATCAGGCCGGTCATGCGGGGGCCCCCACAGCCAGGCGCTGGAGGCTGGCGGCACCGGCCGCCCCGCCCGGCAAGGCCGCTTGCAGGCCCTGGAAGGCGCTGACGGTGTCGTCCAGCCCGCTGTCAACCTGTAGCGCGATGGCGTCCACGGTGTCGAACACGGGCGCCAGCAGGCTTTGGATGTCCAGCGTGGCCAGCGCCGCCAGCAAGGTGTTGTAGATCGCCAGCGGCGACTGCAGCAACTGCTGCGCCGACAGCTTGGCCAGTACGCGAACAGCGGTGTCGCGCAGTCCGTCCAGCAGCGTGAGCAGCGGCGCCAGCGGGTCAAAGCCGGCCAGCTCGGCCTGCAGCGCGCTGAAGGCGGCGAGCGGCTGGGCCAGCAGCGTGGCCGGCGACAGGGCTTGCAAGTCGGCGCGCACCTCGTCGTAGACCGCTTGCAAGGCGCTGACCAGCGGCGCCAGGCTGATGGCGTCGATCAGGCCGGCCAGCCGGGTGATGGCGGCCTTGACCGGCGCCAGCACCGCATCGATCAAGACCAGCACCCGGCCGCGCAAGGCCACGAACAGCGGCGCCACCAGGCCGGCCAGGCGCGCCGGTGGCAGCACCTGGAACACCGAGCGCACCATCGCCACCAGGCCATGGTCGACATCGCCCACCCCCAGCTTGCGCACCAGCGTGCGCACCTGGCCCAGCAACTGCAGCACCGGCGCCAGCGCGCTGTTGAGCTGGGCCACCACCTGCGTGACCTCGGACAGCCCGGTGCGCCGCAGCGTCTCGGCCAGTGCTGCGGCCTGCTGCAGCCGGGCCAGGAAACGGTCGCGGTTGCTGGCCAGTTGCGCCAACACCGGTGCCAGGTTGAAGCGATCAGCCAGCGCGCTAAACCGGGCCTGCTCGCTGGCTTGGCCACCGAGCCGGCCGACCAGCGCCAGCAGCGCGCTGCGCAAGGGCGCGGCAGCGTTGATCGCCGGGGCGGCCAGGTTGGCGAAGTCCAGCGCCTGCACGGCATCCAGGGTGCGTGCCACCGCGCTGGCGATGGCGTCGCTGCGCGCGGCCAGGGCCTGTAGTGCAGTTGGTGCGGCCGGGCCCGTGCCATTGATCCAGCCGGCCACGGTGGCAAAGCTGGTGGGGTCAATGCGCAGCGGCAGGCCTTGCAGCAGCCGGGCGATGATGGCGCCGGGCCAGGTGCTGCGGCTGGCGGGCAGGCCGTCCACCAGAGCCTTGGCTTCGGCCAGCAACTGCTCGATCTGCGGCTGCAATTGCGCCGGGTCAAGCTGGTTGAGCAGGCCGGTGGCGCGGCCTGACAAATCGTCCAGCACCGGCGCCCAGCGCTCCAGCCGGATGGCGGCCTTGACGCTGTTGCGGGCCGCGTCCACCCGCGTGGAAAGCGGCGCGATCAGCACGGCCGGGGCGTATTGGCCCAGCGTGGCCAGGGCCCGGTCAAACACCTGTTGCAGTGGCGCCAGCGTGGCGGCCAGATCGACCCCGGTGATGGCTGAGCGCACTTGCTTGATCGCGTCCTGCACCGGCTGCAGCGTGAGCTGGGGTGAGATGTCGCGGATGCGCCCGGCCAGGGTTTGCAACTCGGCATCGATCTGCGCCAGATAGGTTTGCGGGTTGTGGCTGCGCACCACGGCCAGCAACGCATCGTATTTGCGCTGCACGTCGGCCAGCGCGGCCTGCAGGTCGGCGCGCAGCAGGAAGCGGCCGTCAGCGCCGATGCCCAGCGCGGCCTCGATCTCGGCCTCGACCGCCGGCAGATTGGTGTCCTTGATCGGCTTGATCGCGGCATCGACATCGGCCTTCATCGAGCTGGGCAGCAGGTTGAACGGCACCGCAGCCACCACGTCACGCGCCGTGCCGATGGCCGAGACGGCGGTGTCGAAATACGGCTTCATCTGGGCCCGCTCCAGCGCGGCGCTGAACTCGGCCACGCGCTGGCCGATGTCGCCAGCGATCTGCTCCAGGTGGAGACCGTTGATGAAGGCCTCGGCCTGGGCGAACAAGGCCTCGACCTGGGCCTTGAAATCGTCCACCGTGCCCTCCACCGCCTCGACCGCGGCCAGCGCGGTCTTGGCGGCCAGCCTCAGCGCCGCCGAGATATCGCCGACCAGGGCCGTGACCAGCGCCAGCGCCTGGTTGACCGGCGCCAGCACCGTTTGCACCGCATCGGCAATGCTGCGCACCGGCGTGGCCGAGACCACCTGGCGCACCGATTCCATCGCGCTGCGCAGCGCCACGGTCAAGCTGGCGATGGTGTCGGTCAGCGTGGCCAGCGGGGCTGTCAGGTCGTTCAGGCCCTGGGTGACCGGGGCCACCAGCGCGGCGGTGTCCCAGGCGGTGATGCGGGCGGCCTGCACACCAATGCCGGCCTCGGCGGCGCTGAGCAGCGCGTCCAGCGATTGCGCCGGGGCGTGCTCGATGTCGATCTGCGTGATCGGCGCCAGGCCGGCCAGCGCGTCGGCCAGCAATCGCCCCAGCGGGCCCAGGTCGATGCCCCGCAGCAGGGTGGCGGTGGTGTCCAGCTCTTGCTGCACCCGGCCTACATCCAGGTAAGTCAACGTGGCCTCGCCCAGGCCGATGCCGGCGGCCACTTGCTCGCGCACTGTCTCGAAGCGCTGCGCGCCAGCGGCCAGCAGATCGGCCAGCGCGCGCAGTGCGGCGGCGTCGGCGATATCGACGGTGTTGATGCGGGCCAGCAGCGTGGCATCCATCGCACCGGCCAGGCCTTGCAGCTCACGCACCACGCCGGGGGCGTCGATTTGCGCGGCCATCAGGCCGGTCAGGCGCTGCGATTCGGCCAGCAGCGACTCCAGCGCCATCAGCCCGCCCACCGCACGCAGGCCGGCATCGGCGGCGGGCAGCAGATCGGCCAGGCGCTTGACGCCATTGGGCGTTTGCACGCCGGCCAGGCCCAGCACCGCCTGCAGCAGCGTGCTGACGCGGCCGGCTGCCGGCGCCGATCCCAGCAGGCCGACTACCCGCATCAGCACGCCGATCAGCCCGCAGGCATCGCTGCGCGAGCTGCCCTCCAGTTCATTGCCCAGGGTGGTGGCGAGCTGCTCAAGCTCGGCCAGCAGATCGCCGCTGCTGGCCTGCTCGACCAGCGCGATGGCCGCCACCAGCGCGTCCAGCGCCGGCACCTGGGGCAGCAAGGCCGCCAGTTGCGGGGCCAGTTGATGGGCCAGGGTCTGCACCGCGCTGCCCACCGAGGACAGGTCGATAGAACTGAGCTGGTTGATCTGGCCCAGCCGGCCGCCGTCGTCAGGCACGCTGATGGCCCGCAGGTTGACGCCATGGCCTTGCAGCGCGCTGACCAGCGTCGACACCAGGGCGCCGGCGTCGATGTGGGTGCCCAGGTCAGCCGCCAGTGCCATCGTGGTGCCTGCTAGCCCAGCAAGGTGGACAAGGGCTGCAGCAGCGCGCCAGCGCCGCCCAGCGCGGTCTTCAACTCGGCTGCAGCCGTCTTGACCGGTGTCAGCATGTCGCCCAGCGGCGGCACCGCACCCAGCAGGCTGGGCAGGTCGAGCAGGTCCAGGCCGAGGTCGACATCCAGGCCCAGATCGGCATCCACATCGAGGCCGAAATCAGCGGCGGCGCCGGCCGGCTCGGGCGGCTCGGTGTACTCACGCAGGCGCAGGCGGAAGCTGAAGGTGTCGGCCAGCGCCGACGTCTCTTCCAGCTCGAAGCCCTCGATCAGCACCTGCTCCAGCTCGGAC
>JANLZT010000032.1:0-10639 GCA_031366465.1 Betaproteobacteria bacterium
TGGTGGTGCAGGCGCCGGCCGAGTTGCGCAGCCTGCTGGAGAAAAGCCTGGACCTGGCCCGGCTGCAGGATTTGCCCACCGATGACGCCATCGACGAGAGCGAATGGGTGCGCCTGATCGGTGCCGCCCCGGCGCAGGCCCGCGAGCTGCTGCAGACCGAAGGCTATTTCGACGCCCAGGTGACGGTGCAACGCCGCATCGAGCAGGCCGATGGCCGGGGGCTGCAGCAGGTGTTGATGGCGGTGCAGCCGGGCCCCCGCAGCCAGGTGTCAGCGCTGGCCGTGCGCTTCCAGGGCCCGCTGCAAGCGCGCCTGGACCAGGGCGACGCGGATGCCCTGGCCCTGAGCCAGGCCCTGCTCAGCCCCGGCGCGTTGCGGCCCGGCCTGCCTTTCCGCAACCGCGACTGGGCCGATACCAAACAGCAATGGCTGGCGCGCCTGCGCGGCGCCGGCTATGCCACCGCCAGCCTGGCCCACAGCCTGGCCGATGTGGATGCGGCGCAGCAGCGGGTGGCGCTGGAGCTGCTGCTCGACAGCGGGCCGCTGTTCCGGGCCGGCCCGTTGCAGATCGAAGGGCTGCGCCTGCATGACGCCATCACGGTGCAGCACCTGGCCGGCTTGGCGCCTGGCGATGCCCTGACCGAGACCCGACTGCTCGACTTCCAGGACCGGCTGCAAAAGGCCGGTCTCTACGAGTCGGTCAACGTCAGCTTCGACCCGCTGCCCGGCCAGGCCGACAGCACGCCGGTGCGGGTGCGCCTGACCGAGCTGCCGCTGCAGCAGGCCACCTTGGGGCTGGGCATCAGCGCCAACACCGGGCCGCGCGCCACCGCCGAGCACATCCACCGACGCCCGTTCGGGCTGGCGGCCATCGCCCACAACAAGCTCGAATGGGGCCGCGACAACCAGAGCTGGACCGGTGACTTCCAGAGCCATCCGGGCGAGGGCTTCTACCGCAACCTGCTGGGCGTCCAGATCGACCGGGTGCGCAGCGCCACCGATCGGGTGCTGTCGCAGCGCCTGCGCCTGGGCCGCACCCAGGACACCCCGCGCATCGAGCGGCTGTACTTTGTCGAATGGCTGCGCTCGACCCAATCCGACCGGTCGCTGGCGGCCACGGCTGGCAGCAGCACCGCCACCAATGCCGCCAGCGCGATCAGCGCCAATTACCACTGGGTCTTGCGCCAGCTCGACAGCGTGCTGCTGCCCACCCGCGGCCTGACGCTGTCGTTGCAAGGCGCGGCCGGCCAGGCCCGCAGCGAGGGCGGCAGCGCCGGCCCCTTTGGCCGGATTTACGCACGCCTCACCGGCTACTTGCCGATCGGCAGCAACTGGTATGGGCAGGCGCGGCTGGAGGCTGGCCAGATCCTCAAGGCCAACAGCTTGACAGTGCCCGATGCACTGGGCTTCCGGGCCGGCGGCGATGAATCGGTGCGCGGCTATGCCTACCGCTCGCTGGCGCCGGTGGGCACCGACGGCGGCACCGTCAGCGGCCGCTCGCTGCTGACCACCAGCGTCGAGCTGGCGCGCCCGGTCAGCGCGTCGCTGCCCAGCGTCTGGGGCGCCGTGTTTGTCGATGCTGGCCGGGCGGTGGACGACTGGCGCGACTACCGGCCCGCGCTGGGCTATGGGGTGGGGGTGCGCTGGCGCAGCCCGATCGGCCCGCTCAAGGTCGATCTGGCCTGGGCCGATGAGCTGCGCCGGCTCCGGCTGCACTTTTCAGTCGGCATCGCCTTCTGATGGCCGACGACCCCCCCCTGCCCGGCCCGGGGCCCGGTGCCGCCAGCCGCACCGACCACCCGCCCACGTTGCCTGCTGCGCCGGCCCGCCGACGCCGCCGCCGCTGGCTGCGCGCCACGCTGCTGGCGGTGGCGGCGCTGCTGCTGTTGACGCCGGTGGGGCTGTGGTGGGGCCTGAACCACCAGCCCGCCGCACTGCCCTGGTTGCTGCTGCGGGTGCCGGGGCTGTCGCTGCAGGGTGTGCAGGGCACGCTCGGCAGCGGCCAACTGCAGGTAGAAACGCTGCGCTGGCAGCAACCCACGGCGCTGCCCGGCCAGGCCGGCGGCGGGCAGTTGCTGGTCGAGGGCTTGACGCTGCAATTGGACGCCCCGGGCTGGCGGCCGTTTCCCGGCGCCTGGCTCAGCCTGCACCTGCCGCTGGTCACGGCGCAGCGGGTGGTCTGGCGCAGCGGCCCGGCCACCGAGGCCCGGCTGCAGGCCCCGGCCGACCTGCGCCTGCCGCTGACGTTGCAGATCGACAAGCTGCAGATCGGCCAGTTGCTGATTGACCAGCAGCCCGCCGTCAGCGACCTGACGGCCCAGCTCGGCCTCGGCCTGGACCACGGCGCGCTGCACCGCGCGCAAGACCTGGCCTTCACCTGGCAACAAACCCGGGTGAGCGGTGCGGCCCGCATCGCCAGCACCGCGCCGATGGCGGTGGCCGCCACCCTGCTGGCCCGCCACGGCGGCAACACGCCTTGGGCCGGCCAGTTGCGGCTGGCCGGCCCCTTGCAAGGCCTGGACGCCGATCTGGGCCTGGCCGGCCGGCCGGCACCTGCCGCCCAGGCCGCCACCGCGCTGGGTGCTGCAGCCCCCAGCCTGAGCGCGCATGCCCGGCTGCTGCCCTTCGAGCGCTGGCCGCTGGGCGCACTGACCCTGGCCACCCAATCGCTGGACCTGGCCGCGCTGGTGCCAGGCTGGCCGCAGACCCTGCTCACCGGCCAGGCGCAGGTGCAGAGCAGTGGCCTGGACCAGGCCGCCCATGCCCACATCGCCCTCGACAACCGCCTGGCCGGTAGCTGGGATTCCCAGCGCCTGCCGGTGGCCAGGCTGGTGCTGAGCGGCCAGGCCACACCGCGCCAACCGGATCGACTGACGATCGAGCATTTCGAGCTGCAACTGGCCGGCGCCGCGGGGCCGGCCGGCCAGGTCAGCGGACAGGGGCTGTGGCGGGCCGGTGACTTGGGCCTGGACATGACGATTGCCGGGCTGCTGCCGGCCCGGCTGCACCCCCAGGCCGCCGAATTGCTGCTGGGTGGGCCGGTCCACCTGCAGATCGGTGGCCTGGCGGCGGCCCCGGTCCCGGTCGGCGCCGCCAGCGCGCCGGGGGCATCGCTGCAGGCCCGGTTCACCGCCAAGCTCGACGGTCGCAGCCTGGACGGCAGTGGCCTGCCGGTGACGCTGGCGCTGGCGGGCAGCGCCACGCCCCAGCATCTGCAGATCACCGACGCCCATGCCCAGTCCGGTGATGCCAGCGCCCAGGCCACGCTGGACGCCCACCGCGAGCCTGCTGGCTGGCGCCTGCGCGCCCAGGCCAAGCTGGCGCGCTTCGATCCCCGGCCCTGGTGGCGTGGCGCCGAGGGCTCAGCCTGGCGCCGCGGGCCGCACCGCCTGGCGGGCACGCTCGACGCCCAGTTGCTGTGGCGCGGCCTGGCCGCCCTGCCGCCAGGCGCGGCCGACCCCGGCGGCCTGCAGCGCTTCGACCTTTGGCTGGCAGCGCTGGACGGCGACGCCAGCGCCCAGCTGCAGGACAGCCTGCTGGCGGGGGTGGCGCTATCGGGCAGCGCACGGCTGGCGCGCACCGCCAGCAGCACCGACTTCCAAAGCCAGATCGAGCTGGCCGGCAATCGGCTGAGCGCCCAGGTGCAGCGCGGCAGTGCGCCCGCTGCCGAGCGCTGGCAACTGCAATGGCAGGCCCCGGCGCTGGCGGCCCTGGCACCGCTGGGCCGGCTGGCGGCCGAACTGGACCCGGCCTTGGCCGCCTATTGGCCCGAGGCCGGGGCGATGTCGGGCGACCTGCAGGCCAACGGGCGCTGGCCGGCCTGGCGCACCCGGGGCGAGTTGCAGGCCCTGGGCCTGCGGGCCGGCACGCTGGGCCTGCAATCTGCGCAGTTGAGCTGGGCCACCGGCGACAGCGCCGACGCCCCCTTGACCTTGCGCCTGCAAGCCAGCGGCCTGACCGACGGCGACAAGCGCCTCGATCAGCTAAGCGCCAATTTGAGCGGCAGCCTGCGCCAGCACCAGCTCGACATCTTGCTCGACAGCCCGGCCCAGCCGCCGGCCTGGACCGAGAACCTGCTGGGCCCGGCCGGCACCGGCACCCGGCTGCAAATCAGCGGCCAGGGCCAATGGCTGGCGGCCCGGCCCGCTGGCAGCCCCGCCGACGCCATCGGCCGGCCACCGGGCGTCTGGCGGTTGCAGGGCCTGCAGGTGCAAGGCGGCGCACGCGACAAGCAAGGCGGCAGCCGGCCCTGGCTGGCCGCCCAGGGTCTGGGGGCCGAACTGCAGCTCGACGCCCAGGGCCGGCCACAATCGCTGCAACTGGCGCCGGGCCGGCTGCAACTGCTCGACACCGCGCTGCGCTGGCGCGAGGCGGCGTGGCAGGCCGGCATCAACGGCCTGCCCGGCCGCTGGGACCTGGCGGCCGAGCTGGAACGCTTCAACGTCGCCGCGCTGCTGGCCCGGGCCCAGCCCAACCAGGGCTGGGGCGGCGACCTGAGCGTGGGTGGGCGCATCGACCTGCACCGCAGCGCAAGCTTTGATGCCGACCTGGTGCTCGAACGCCTGGCCGGCGACCTGACGCTCACCGACGATCTCGGCGCCACCCAGGCCCTGGGCGTGACCGACCTGCGCCTGGCCCTGACTGCCCACGATGGCCTGTGGCAGTTTGCCCAGGGCATGGCCGGCCGCAGCCTGGGCGAGATGGCCGGCGCCCAGGTGCTGCGCACCGGCGCCGGGCTGACCTGGCCGGCGGCCGATGCCCCGCTGCAGGGGGTGGTCGAGGCGCGGGTGGCCAACCTGGGCATCTGGGGCACCTGGGTGCCACCCGGCTGGCGCCTGACCGGCCAGTTGCGCACCAGCGCCAGCTTCGGCGGCAGCCGCAGCGCGCCCGAAGTGCGCGGCGAGATGGTGGGCAGCGGCCTGGGCCTGCGCAACCTGCTGCAAGGCGTCAGCGTGTCCGACGGCGACCTGGCAATCACCCTGTCGGGCGACACCGCGCGCATCGAGCGCTTCCGCTTCAAGGGCGGCGACGGCCAGCTCAGCCTGTCCGGCCAGGCCACCCTGGGGGCCAAGCCGGCGGCCGATGTCAGCGTGCTGGCCGACCACTTCCGGGTGCTCGGCCGCATCGACCGACGCCTGGTGGCCAGTGGCCAGGCGCGGCTGCAGCTCGACGCCGAGCGCCTGCGCCTGGACGGCAGCTTCGGCATCGACGAGGGCCTGATCGACCTGAGCCAGGGCGACGCGCCCCAGCTCGACAGCGACGTGCAGGTGCGCCGCAGCGGCCAGCCCAAGGCCGGTCAGGCCGCCAGCGGTGCGGCAACAGCGCTGCCGCTGCCACTGCGCCAGCCCCAGGTGAACTTGAAGATCACCCTGGGCCAGCAACTGCGGCTGCGCGGCCATGGGGTGGACACCGGCCTGCGTGGCGAGCTGGCCGTCACCAGCCCCGACGGCCACCTGGCGCTGCACGGCAGCGTGCGCGCCGAGGGCGGCACGGTGGCCGCCTATGGGCAGAAGCTGGAGATCGAGCGCGGCGCCGTCACCTTCAATGGCGCCCTCGACAACCCGGTGCTCGACGTGCTGGCGATCCGCCCCAACCTGGACGTCAAGGTCGGCGTGCAGGTCAGCGGTGCGGCCCAGAGGCCGCGCATCCGGCTGGTCTCCGAGCCCGAGCTGGCCGACTACGACAAGCTGTCCTGGCTGGTGCTGGGCCGCAGCCCTGACGGCCTGGGCCGCACCGATACCGCGCTATTGCAGCGTGCTGCGCTGGCGCTGCTGTCGGGCGAGGGCCGCAGCCCGGGGGATGCCCTGCTTGAGGGCATCGGCCTGACCGATTTCTCGGTGCGCCAGAGCGACGGCGACAGCCGCGAGACCATCGTCAGCCTGGGCAAGCAGTTGTCGCGCCGCTGGTACCTGGGCTATGAGCGCAGCGTCAATGCCACCACCGGCACCTGGCAATTGATCTACCGGATCGCCCAGCGCTTCACGCTGCGGGCCCAATCGGGCACCGACAACGCGCTGGATGTGATCTGGTCCTGGCGCTGGTAGCAGCGCGCCGGGCGCCGGGCGCCGGGTGCGGGCGGGTGGGCATGCGAGAATCTTTGGCGCCTGCCACCGTAGTTCAATGGATAGAACGAGCGCCTCCTAAGCGCTAGATACAGGTTCGATTCCTGTCGGAGGCACCACCCGCCGCAGCGGGTTCAAAGACCCATGATCTCGGAGGCCGCGAAATCGGTGGGCAGGGCGTCGTTGGGGTGGCCGGTGTCGGTGAGCCGACGCTCCAGCAGGCGCTGCTTGGTCACCATGCGCGAGATGATGCTGGCCTCTTCCTTGAGCGAGAACGCAAAAGGGTAGAGCGAGCGCTCCGTGGCCGACATGTGGTAGTGGCCGCCAAACTGGCCGATCTGCGCCATCACATAGGTGAACTCGACCCCCAGCAGCACCGCCGGCGCATTGACGCTGCGGTTGGTGCGCTCAGTGCCCATCACCCGCAGGCCCAGCATGCGCTCGTAGTAGCGGACATGACGCGGGTTGACTTCGATCAGCAACATGTCGTAGCCGCGGATGCGGTGCGCCACCACATAGGCCACATGGAACAGCGACGCCAACACGCGCTTGGTGCCGACCGTGGGGTCGATGGCCAGCTTGGTGAACTCACACAGCCGCACGCCCCTGGCGCGCAGGTCGGCCACCTCGACGGCAAAGGCATCGTCGGCGCTCAAACGCTTGGCACCGTCGAAAGACACCGTGATGGTGCCGATGATGGCTTCTTCTTCGACCGCCGACAGCGTGAACTTGTTGACCGATTGGTCGGTGGGCAGCGTCACCTCTTGGTAGCCGCGCCAGCCATAGCGGTTCTTGAGCAGGCTGTTGACCATGCCGCGCCGCTCGTCGGACTCAGCCGCCTTGATCTTGAAACGGCGCTGGCCAGCATTGCCATCCGGCAGCAAGTCAATGCGCGGGTCCGTCACCAGCATGCTGCCGGATTGGCCCCGCCACATCACCGATGCTGCGTAAATCGTGCTGGACTTCAAGACTGCACCGAGGGGTTGACTTGCGGTTGAAAGCGGCTTCTGCCATCAAGCTCGGGCCGATGATAGCGGTTACAAGGTGTGAAAACCATGCCAAGTCACCCTGAGCTATACCAGATCATTCACGGAATTTGGCGGCCTCTGCTCACCCCTCTGCACATCTTGCAACGGCGCGCCGGCAAGGGCAAGCCCGCAAGGGCTGGCCTGTGGGGCGGGCAGATCGGCCAGCGACCGCCTCAATACTTGCCGGTGATGCCGGCCAGGCGCAGAAACCAATACGCCGTCCAGGCCACGAAGCCGCGCCGCAGCGTCGACCCCAGGCCGTCACCCACCGGCGGGCGCAGCACCTCGCGCGATACCTGCAGGGCGGCTTCGATCTGGGCCGCCAGGGTCTGCGCAAAGGGCTGGTCATCGACGATGACATTGGCCTCCAGGTTGAGCAGCAGCGACAAAGGGTCGATGTTGCTGCTGCCCACCGTGGCCCAGGCTAGATCGACCACCGCCACCTTGGCATGCAGGAAAGCCGGCGTGTACTCGAACACCCGCACCCCGCTGCGCAGCATCTCGTCGTACAGCACCTGGGCGGCCAGTGCGGCAAAGCGGTAGTCGGCCTTGCCCTGCAGCAGCAAACGCACCTGCACACCGCGCTGGGCGGCACGGCGCAGCGCGCGGCGGAACAGCCGGCCGGGGTAGAAGTAGGGGCAGATCAGGTCGATGCGCTGCCCGGCGCCGCTGATGGCTTGCACATAGGCCTGCTCGATGCTGCGGCGGCGGCGCAGGTTGTCGCGCACCAAAAAAGCCACCCTCACCGGGGTCGACAGTGGCACCGCCTCAGACTCGTCGGTCGGTCTCAGGCGCAGCCTGGCCAGCACCCGGCGGGCGCGTGCCACCGGCTCGGCGCTGCGGGCCAGTGCCACCACCTCGTCGCGCCAGTCGGCACCCAGGGCCGCGCGGCTCCACATCGCACGCGCCGCTTGCTCCACCTGCAGCACCGCCGGGCCGGCCAACTGCACCGCAAAGTCCAGCCTGGGGGCGTCGGACCAGCCGTGGTTCAGGTCATTGCGGTCGTCGATCAGGTTGATGCCGCCGACAAAACCGATCTCAGCGTCGACCACGCACAGCTTCTGGTGAAGCCGGCGCAATTGGCCCGGCCGCAACAGCCGCCACCAGCGGTCCACCGGACGGAAGACCGCCAGGTTCACGCCCTCGCGCGCCAGCCAGCGCTGCAGCACCGGCAGGGTGGCCTTGCTGCCAAAGCCGTCCACCACCACGCCCACCCAGACACCGCGGCGGGCGGCATCGGCCAGCGCCTGGGCCACCCGGTGCGCGGCCACATCGTCATGGAAGATGTAGGTGGCCAGCCAGACCTGGTGGCGGGCCTGCTGGATGGCCAGGCACATCGCCGGGAACAGCGCATCGCCGCCGGCCAGCAGCGTCACCTGGTTGCCACCGGTCACCACGGGGCTGCTGCCCGGGGGCCCGGCCGGTGGGTCGCGCGGCGGCATGGCGGCTGGGTTCACACAGGCTCAGTCGAGCGCCAGCTCCACCACCAGCGGCAGATGGTCAGACATGCGGGCCCAGCCGCTGTTGCGCGGCACCATCGCCGAGACGCAGGCCATACCGCGCAGGTAGACCCGGTCCAGCGCAAACAGCGGCACCGACGACGGAAAAGTGCGCTGGGCCCGCGCCGCACCGGCGCTGGCGCGCAGCAGGCCGATGCTGGCCATCGGGCCGTCGAGCTTCTCGCCCCAGTCGTTGAAATCGCCCGCCACCAGCAAGGGCGCGCCGGGCGGCACCTCGGCCGCGATCAGCGCGGCCAGGCGCTCGATCTGACGCACCCGGCTGGCATGGATCAGGCCCAGGTGCACCACCACCGCATGCACCTCGATGCCCTGCCACTGCACCGGCACATGCAGCAGGCCGCGCTGCTCAAAGCGGTGGTCGCTGACGTCGTGATGGCCGACATCGCCGATCGGCCAACGCGACAGCAGCGCATTGCCATGCTCGCCATGCCGGGTGACGGCATTGCTGCGGTAGGCCACGTCATAGCCCTCGGGGGCCAGGTAGTCGGCCTGGCCTTCGTCGGGCCAGCCCAGCAGGGTGCGCTCGAAGCGCAACGCATCGCGCTGGTGGTGCAGGCGCACCTCCTGCAGGCAGACCAGGTCGGCGTCCAGGGCCTCGATGCCCAGGCCCAGGTTGTGGATCTCCAGCCGTTTTCTCGGCCCCATGCCACGCACCCCCTTGTGGATGTTGTAGGTGGCCACCCGCAGCAACTGGCTGCTGGACTGGGTGGAGGCGCCGCCCGCAGGCAGGCGGGACGGGCCGAAACGGGGGTTGCGCATCTAGTAGCTGCAATCGGCTGTGCCGGCCATGCCGCCTGTACCGCCGAGCCTTGGCAAGTGCAGCAGCGCCTCGGCATTGCTGGGCGAGAAGCAGCGGTCGGCCGCCTCGCGCCAGGGCAGCCAGGCAAAGTTGAGATGCTCTCGCGGGCTCAGCCGCACCGGCGTGCCCGGCGGCACCAGCAGGCCGAACACATGCTCGATGTTGCGGGTGACGCCGGGCGCATAGCGGTGGCGCCAGACCGGGTAGATCTCGTAGTCGTTGCGCAGGCCCCAGTCCTGCAGCGCGGCCAGCGGCACAGCCGGGCTGCCGACCAGGATACCGGTCTCCTCGGCCACCTCGCGCCGGGCGGTGGCGGTGAAGGATTGGTCCGCTGCGTCCTTGCTGCCGGTCACGCTCTGCCAGAAGCCGGGGCGGTCGGCGCGCTCGATCAGCAGCACGTCCAGCGCTGCGGTGTGGATCACCACCAGCACGCTCTCGGGCAGCTTGAAGGGCTTGACGGCGAGGGTCATGCGCGGCCTCGGCGCTGCTGCACCGCCTGCGCCAGGCCGCGCAGCAGGGGCACGGTGTCGTGCCAGCCGATGCAGGCATCGGTGATCGAGATGCCGGGCTTGGGCGCCACGCCGCCCTGCAAGTCTTGCCGGCCCTCTTGCAAATGGCTCTCGACCATCACGCCGATGATGCGGCGCTCGCCGCCGGCCAATTGGCTGCCCACATCGGCGGCAACCTCGATCTGGCGCCGGTGCTGCTTGGCCGAATTGGCATGCGAGCAATCGACCATCACCTGCTCACGCTGACCGGCCTTGCGCAGCGCGGCGCAGGCCGCCTCGACATGCACGGCGTCGTAGTTGGGCACCTTGCCGCCGCGCAGGATCACATGGCCGTCGGCATTGCCGCGGGTCTCGAAGATCGCCGCCACGCCCATCTTGGTCATGCCCATGAAGGAGTGCGGCGCCGCCGCCGAGACGATGGCATCCGCCGCTACCTGCACGCCGCCGTCGGTGCCGTTCTTGAAGCCCACCGGGCAACTCAGGCCCGAGGCCAGTTGGCGGTGGCTCTGGCTCTCGGTGGTGCGCGCGCCGATGGCGCCCCAGGCGATCAGGTCACTCACATATTGCGGGCTGAGCAGGTCGAGAAACTCGGTGCCGGCGGGCAGGCCCAGCGCATTGATCTCCAGCAGCAGCGCGCGGGCCCGGCGCAGGCCCTCGTTGATGCGGAAGCTGCCGTCCAGCCGGGGGTCGTTGATATAGCCCTTCCAGCCCACCGTGGTGCG